>JBFKXW010000221.1:0-5233 GCA_041637915.1 Pseudomonadales bacterium
CTGCCCGCGCAGCAGCATCTGCTGGCGCGTGTTGGGCATGGCGGCCTTGAGGCGTCGGATGCGCTCCCAGGGATCCTCCCCCAGGTAGCGGATGCAGGCATCGAAGGTGGCCCCGCCCCAGGACTCCAGCGACCAGAAACCCACCGCATCCAGCTTCGGTGCAATGGGTAGCATGTCCTCAATCCGCAGCCGGGTCGCCAGCAGGGACTGGTGCCCGTCACGGAGCACGACGTCGGTGATCCCGAGCTTCTGATGGCCGGTGGTGGGTGCAGGCATGACATGGATCCTTAGTCGGCGGCGTGCCGATCCCGAGACTCAGGAAGGGGGGTCGCTGCGCGAGTCCCTTTTGCGGTGACGATGCACCGCAGCGGTAATAACGGCAATCAGGTGCCGATCGGGGTGCGGAGCAGCGGAATCGGTTTTCGCTGCGAACGCTTCCACCGATGCCACGTTGTCAGGATCGCGAGCCAGCAGGTGTGACATGGCAGTCGTTGCCAGGACCAGAACGGTCAGGAACACGAACACGGTCCCCATGCCGACCAGCATCAGCACCAGCCCTTCGGTGACCAGTTGCTCGTTTGCCATGTGCTGCCCTTCCAGATGACGGCAGGCGCCGGAAACACCACACCTGCACTCGCGAATTTCGCTCGAAATGATACTAGCATGCCGGAAACTGGTCCCGGCACGAGACCGACCCGGCGGACCCACCCCGTGACGCTCAAACACTTCGACCAGCGTGTGCTTAACTGTAGCGGGTAACGCTATCAGGATCCGGGCAACGATGAAGAAACTCAACCCCACAGATCTCGGTTTTTTGCTGTTTGAAAGCCGTCAGACACCCCAGCATGTCGCCAACCTCAGTATCTATACGGCGCCCCAGGGCCGACGCGCCAATGAGTTCGTGGGAGAACTGATCCAGGACTACCGGCACGTGAACAAGGTGTATCCACCGTTCAACCAGGTGCTTCGGTACCCCCCCCTGAAGGCAGGCACACCCGGATGGGTGGAAGATGACGAATTCGACCTGGATTTTCACCTGCGCCACTCTTCGCTGCCCAAGCCCGGCAATATGAAGCAGCTGGAAATTCTGGTTTCACGATTGCACGCCACCCTGCTCGACCGCGAGCGCCCAATGTGGGAAATGCATGTCATCGAAGGTCTGGAAAAGAACCGCTTTGCCATCTACTGCAAGATGCACCATGCCCTCATTGACGGCGTCGGCGGGATGCGCCTGATGGAGTCGGTCATGAGCACCGACCCGGAAAAAGGCAAACTGCCCTTCTTCGCGGTACCACCGCGCAGCAAGAAGAAAATGGCTTCCGGCACCGTGCCGCAGATTTCCAGCCTGATCCAGTCCACCATTGAGCAGGCAGCTTCCCAGGCAAAAACCGTTGCGCAGGTCACACAGGCCTTCACACGCCTTGCCAAGGAGGCCCGAAAAACTGACAAGAAACTGGGCGTGCCGTACGCGGCACCTGCCAGCATGTTGAACACCAAGATCACCGGACAGCGCCGCTTCACCGTGGCGAAGTTCGACATGGAGCGCATCAAGAAACTCGGTAAGAAACTGGGTGGCACGCTCAATGACGTCATCATGGCGATGTGTGCCGGTGCGCTTCGCGAGTACCTGGAGGAGCATGACGACCTGCCGGACAAGCCCCTGATCGGGCAGGTACCGGTATCGGTGCGGCCGGCGGATGGCGAATCCACCGGCAATGCCATCAGCTTCCTGCTCTGTGTACTGGCCACTGACATGGAGGATCCGCTGGAGCGTTTTGCGCGGATTCACGACTCCATGTCAGAGGGCAAGAAATTCCTACAGGGCATGAGTCGCGAGGCCATCATGAACTACACCTCGCTCGGATTCCTGCCCTACAGCATTGGCCAGATCACACGGCGACCGAGCACGCGCCGGCCCATGTTCAACGTCGTGATCTCCAATGTGCCGGGGCCAAGACGCCACCTGTACATGCACGGCGCACACCTGGATGAACTCTATGCTGTTTCCCTGCTGTTCCACGGACAGGCACTGAACATCACCATTACGAGCTATGTGGACAGCCTGGACATCGCACTGATCGGCTGCCGGGACGCGCTGCCGGGGATCGCGCGGCTGGCAGAATATCTGGATCATGCACTGCTGGAACTGGAGAAGGCTGCACGCCGCAAGAAGAAATCGTGAGCGCAAAACCTTCAGAATCACAAAGCCCCGCCGCCGACGCGCAGGATGCCGGCGTGATGGAGGTGCTGCAGCACTTCATCGCCAACCTGTACCTGTCGGCACCTCAACTGGATGCCAACGAGTATCGTGACTGGGCACTGGGAGAGGTCCAGCACATGGTGCACTTCGACGGCGCCCTCTGGGGTACCGGCACGGCCCTGAGCGGAACCTTCCATTCGCTGACGCTGCGCGGCCTGCCCCCCTCCTTTCCGGCTGATCTGCTGAAAACCCGTGAAGACAACCCGCTGTATGCTGCCCTGCAGGAGGAGAACGGGCGCCCGATCAACATGTTTGATGTCATCGAGCCGGATGCATTCCGCAAGTCCAAGGTGTACAAACGCTGTTTCCGAAAACACAAGATCGAGCACATTCTCTCGACCCGGAATGTAAACGCGCGCAGCGGGCTGTCTTCCCTGATCACACTCTACCGCTCTGACCGCGATGATCCATTCACGGAGGAAGACCGCGAGATCCAGGCGATCATCGCCTACCATCTCGGCAAGGCAGCCTCCCATGCGTTCTTTCTGCATCTGACCCGACCGGAGCAGCAACGCGCAGATCAGCGTGGTTCCGCCGTGGTGGACCGGCACGGTGTTTTCCACGAGGTGGACAACACCTTTCTCGACCTCATCGACGCACATGTTCCCGACCACGAGCACGGCATGCTGCCCTTCCCGCTTCCGAATGATGAATGCAGCATGGAGTTCCAGGGCTTGTACGTGCAGGCCTCCCGGTTCGCTGATCTGATTCTGGTACGTATTCGTGAGTCCGGCCCTCTGGACCAACTGACCCGCCGGGAGCGGCAGGTCGTGGAGGGTGTCTGCCGGGGTCTTTCGCACAAGGAAATCGGCCGGGAACTGGGCCTCGCTCCGACCACGGTCTCCAGCCACCTGTACCGGGCTTACGAAAAGCTCGGCGTGGCGAGCAAGACCGCGCTGTCCCGGCTGATTCGCGGCACCAGTGTGCTGCAGGGCCGCAAAGAGGACCGCGACTGACCCGCCGCGCATCAGCTTCTACAATGAAATCTGTCTCGGCAGTCTTCCGCGAGGAGCGCCCGGAAGTATGCAAACTTCAGTGATGATTGGTGTGGCCGTCTCGGGCATGCTGGTGCTGCTCGGGATCGCGATCGTCATGCAGCGAATCGAGGAAAACCGCCGTCTGCGTGCCCGCCGCGTCCGCGACACCATTCTGCGCCTTCGCAAATATTGGGCAGCCCTGACAGAGATGCCGGAAGGCAGCCTGCCCCCGAATTTGCAGATGGTGCTGGTGCAGCGCATGACGCAAGAAATGAAGGTACTGCGGCAACTGAATCCGGCGGCACCGGAAGTGGGCCAGTACCACAGTCTGCTGCAGGAACGGGTACCCCGCATCAAGTCTGCCCCGGCGGAGCCCGCCAAACTGGATTTGTCAGACCCGCAGAAGACCCGCGCCCTCCGCGCCCGCATGCGCGCCTTGCACATGTTGATTCAGGGCCTCAGTGACGCGCGGATGATCGACGCGAACACAACGGGCCAGTTCAATGTCCACATCAATCAGTTGAACGGAGAGACCCTGATCGCCCTGTACACACAGCAGGCACGGGATGCCTGCCAGGATCTCAAGCCGGCCGTGGCCATGCACCAGATCACCCTGTGCATCAACGAACTGGAGAAAATCAACCAGCGCGGCAACTGGAATGCACGTCTGCTGGAACTGCGCGGCATGCTGGATAACCTCTCCAGGTTCGGTGCCCTGACAGAGGAAGAAGCCGCCGCAGTGGAACAGATTCGCACCGAGCGTGCCGCAGCGGCTGAAGCAGCAGGTCAGGATGGCGCGCTGGGCGAGGCGTTGGACGAGATGCTCGCCGCGGAACACGCCTGGAAGAAGAAAGCACAGTACGACTGAACACCGCTCCCTGGAAAAATGCCCAAAACTGCCCGATATTCAATCATTTCCTGATCCCGGATTCGCGCCCCGCCCGGCATTGCAAGCAAGCCAAACACGCTTGCTTGGACTAGACTGCAGAAAGGCGTGCGCTCGCGTCAGGGCGGTGTGTGTCCGCAGGACTTTCGCTGGCACACATGCCGCGCTCCAGAGGTGGATCGGACCAAAGAATGCAGGATATTCGGATCAGGAACAGGATCGCGTTCAAGCAGGGTGTGAGCACCCTGGTTGCCGCACTGAGCCTGGGCATTCTGCTGAGCTTCTTTCAGATCTTTTTTGGGTATATGGAAGAAAAGCGTCTGCTCGTCTCCAACACGGAAGCCGTGCTCAACTATGCGCGGAGCCCGGCTTCTCAGATCGCCTACAACCTCGACAACGAACTCGCCCAGGAACTGGTCAACGGGTTGCTGGCCTATCCATCGATCAGTGCTGTGGAGATTCTCGACAGCAGAAACGTGCCGCTAGCCAAGGTGTCCCAGAAGCGGGCCGAACCGCTGAACGAATGGACGATCCATTCGCTGTTCGGTGCCTTCGAGAGTTTTTCCACCGAGCTGAGGGTGGATCAGGCGCCGGATGAACTGCTGGGCGTCCTGCGCATCAATGTCGACATCGCAGCGGTCGGCAACAACTTCATCCGGGATGCACTGGTGTCTCTTGGCTATGCGCTGATCACCAGCCTGCTGCTCGCCGGACTGCTGCTCTTTCTGTTCTTCCGTGCGGTCACGCAGCCACTGTCGAATATTGCCACCGCGATCGGCGAAGTGGACCTGAGTGACCCGGCGAAGCTGACCCTCAGGGCGCCACCCGGCCACGAGGAGGATGAGTTTGGTGTGCTGGTGGCCTCCACCAACCGTCAGTTGGAGGCGATCCATGGCCTGCTGGACAAACGCAAGCGCGACGAAGACCGCCTTACCGTTTACCTGGAAGAACTCGAGAACATCGTCGAAAACCGCACGGCCGCATTGACCGCCTCGAATGACCAGTTGCTGCGGACCAACGATGAACTTCGCCAGGCAAAAGAGCATGCACAGAGAATCGCGCAGGCACGCTCGGAGTTCCTCACCAACATGAGCCATGAGATCCGCACCC
>JBFKXW010000222.1:0-5225 GCA_041637915.1 Pseudomonadales bacterium
GGGCCCAGCAGCAAGCCGACCCGCTGCGCATCCAGCACCGGTAAAGCGTCCTTTGGAGCCGGCGGCTGCTGCTCCGTCGCTGCGGGGCCGGGCTGATCTGCGATCCTTTTTGTTCCGGCTGCCGCCGCGGGCAAATCATCCACTCCGGTCAACGACCCTTCCGTACCGATGAACGCGATCTCGCAGCGCAATCCAGCCGGAATGTCCTGCGCCGGATTCGGCAACACCAGTTGCACGCCATAGGTACCACTGGCCGCATCCGCAACCACGTCCACCCGTTTTACTTCCGCGATGTGCGCAGGGGATCCCGGCACAGACGCGGTGACCTCGGCCTTCATGAAGGGTTGCACGCGACCCAGGTAATCGACCGGCAGGATCACCTCCACGTGCAACGGGTCGAGTTTCGCGATCTTGAGGATGGGTTCATCCTCCACGAATTCACCGGCTGTCTTGAAGCGTTCCATGACGACGCCATCCACCGGGCTGCGGATGACCCGACGCTCCATCACGGCGCGGGCACGGCGCAGTTCCTCGCGAGCGATGCGCAGGTTCTCTTCTTCATCGCGCACCTGCAACTCCGCGATTTCCGCTTCCACGCGGATTTCATCCATCTCCTGGACGGAGACCGCAGACCGATGGGCCAACGGTGCATGGCGGCTGCGGGTGCGCTCGGACAACTCGGCGGCACGCTTGCGGAGCGCAACCGGCACTTCATGCTTGGCACGCAGTCGCGCAACGCGCAACGCGGCTTCCTCCACTTTGGACTCCAGGCGGGCCACCTCCTCGCCTGCCTGTACGCGGTCGGCACGATGCACCCGCACAGATTCCAGTACGCCCGTCGAGGCGCTTCCCAGTTCGATGACCTCGCTGGGCTCGATGACACAGTCGAAGCTGGGCATTTCCTCCTGGGCAAACGAAAACCCAGCCGAGCACTGCAGTGCGGCTGCAAGGAGACCTGTCCATGCGTTACGACTCAAACCCAACCTGCCTGTTTCCAGTCGCCGCATACCGAATTCACTAGGATCATAAAATTATTATACGCATCATTGGACCGCAACACCCACACCCTGTGCGCCGGAACCCATCCTTAGAAAGATAGTCGCCGCAGCAGCAACTGGCGGAAACGCCGATACCATTGCAGGAGAATGGGCTCGGATCCATGGTCAAATCGGACCCAGGCACGCGCTCGCACCCCGGACACGCGAATCTGCTCTCCCAGACCCAGATCGACCTGGAACACATCCTCGGCAGTGGCGCGTCCGGAGGGGTCATCGCGTCGGACCGCGATCTCGCCCCCGCCCTGCACACCCAGCGCAGCGCTGGGCAGGGTGTCGATCGCAGCCGGCGTTTCCCGCAGCACAACCGCCGGCAACTTCACGGTGGGCCGTTCCACCAGACGGACCGAGACGGCGTCCACCCCGGAACGCATCAGTCCGATATCTGCGTCCTGCAGGATGGTGCGTACGATCAGATGCTTCGGACTCACGATATAGCCGATCAATTCTCCCTGCTTGCGGAACGCACCATTCAGCGCGCTCGGGTCCGGTACGGTAAAGGTGCCCGCCGCCCCGCTGCGAACCAGCAATGCCGCACGCTGTTCCAGCAGCCGGTCGAGCTCGGCCTGCACAGCGATCATTTCCTCGCTGACGATGTCGGACTTCACGCGATACGTGAGGTAGTCACTCGCGCGCTGCACCTCCAGCGCCCGCAAACGCGCCCTCTGCACGGCGATACCGGTTTCAATCAGCGGATTGCGCAGGCGCAGCAACGGCGTGTCAGCCTCCACCCAGGTTCCCGAGGGCACCAGCACCTCGTCGATGAAACCACTCGCACCGGCATAGACCTGGGCCTGGTCCGGTACCCAGACCACCCCCTCGGCCCGGGTGACCAGCGACACCGGCACCACCAGCAGCAACAGCAGCAGCCCAAACACACTGCCCAGCGCGACGCCGGTCGCTTTGCCACGCCGTGCCGCGAGGGCCGGGCTGGTCACAAGCCAATGCAGACCGCGACCTAGCGGCAGGAGCACCTGCATGACCAGTGCCCAGGCGCCCAGCAGGACCCCGATGAAAAAATATTCCTCGGCGAGGAACAGGACAATCGTCACCATGATGAACAGGCGGTAGAACACCGCCAACAGGCCATAGACCGCGAACCAGTTGCGTTCCCCCTCCGCAGTCACCGGGGACGGCGAGTTGTGCAGCCCGAAGAGGTGGCGCTGCATCAGGTAGAGGTAATAGCGGCTGGCTCGGGTCGCCAGGTTGGGAATCTCGATCCAGTCCTGCAGTACGTAATAGCCGTCAAAACGCAGCAACGGATTGCCGTTGAAAAGCAGGGTGGAAACACTGGCGATCAGCACGATATTGAAGGCCATGTCGCGCACCAGCCCCGGCTCGACAGCGAGCCACACGAACAGGGCCACGGCGGCAATGAACAGCTCCGTGAGAATACCCACGGCGCCCACCATCATCCGCTTCCGTTTCTCCCGGAAGCTCCACGTGGCAGACGCATCTACGTACGGCACCGGCACCATCACGAGCAGCGTCACGCCCATTTCATGGACCGCCCCACCCCACATCTTCACCGACACGGCGTGCGCCATCTCGTGCACGATCTTGATCAGCACGTACAGCAACAGCATCAGCAGTAAGTTCGATGGCGCGAGGATGTCGCCATCGGCGGCATCTGAGAGTGCGCCGAAGTTCAGGATGCCGAGCAACAGCGCGAGGCCCACCACGACGCTCCAGATCATCATGCCGCCGGGGCTGAACAGGGGGCGCACCCAGGGAACAATCCGGTTCAGCAGGCGGTCGGGATCCACAACAGGAACCCGCACCGCCAGCGGATTCATCATGGCGCGATTGCGGGTCTTGCGGCGTTCCTCCTGAAAACGGTCGAAAAACTCCTTGGCGCTTGCAGGCTCGCCACCCCGCAACAGATCGAGCGTGAACAACTGCACCAGAATGAGCATGATGGATTCGCGGCTCAGCGCCTTGTCCGCACCGGACAGAGCCAGCCACTGATGGATCTGCTCCACCGTGCGCTCGCCATCGAGCCGGCCGATGAACCGGTAGGCCTCTTCGTTGAAGCGGAGGTTGCGACCGTTACTTTCGTCCAGCAGCACAAACCAGCGTTGTCCCCGGTAGGTCTGCGGGTAGGTCCGCACATGCTGGCGCAGCTGCGGCCGCAATTTTGCGACCGTCAGCCATTGTGGATCCCGGGCAGCGTCCATGCGTTCAGACCCTACCAGCCGATGGACCAGAACCAGACGCGAATCCGGTCAAACAGGGTATGCGTCCAGATCCACAACAGGCTGCGGGTACCGATCTCCACCTTGGCAACCCCTTGCATGCCGGGCCGCAGCTCCGGCGCGTCGGTCAGCAGATCGGCCTCGACCCGGAAGTAGTTCCGCCCATCCTCTGCAACCGCCACCGGAATGACCTGACGTACTTCGAATTCAAACACGGAACGTGGCAGTGCCGAGATGAGCAACCGGCCCGGACTGCCCTTGGTGAGTTCGGCCATGTCGTACTCATCCACTTCCAGCACGACCCGGAAGCGATCCAGTGAGGCGATTTCGAACAACACCTGCCCGGTGGTCACGGGTGTGCCCAAGGCCTGGCTGAGATCGCCCTGTACCACCGCGCCATCGAAGGGAGCACGCAGTTCCAGTCGGGACAGTTTTTCCTGCACCAGCGCCAGTTCCGCCTCGGCCTGCTGGAGCCGCGCTCGCAGCACGCTCACCTGGGTACGGTCACGCCGGGCCAGCGCGTCGTGGTATTCCTTGCGGAGCTTGTTGCGCTCGCTTTCCCACTTCTGTGCCTCCAGGCGTGCGTCGCGATCATCCAGAGACGCGACCACCTGTCCCTTGCTGACCAGATCACCCGCCCGCACCGGGGCGTGTTTCATGTAGCCATCCTGGGGCGCGACCAGCACCTGGCGGGTACCGCCCTCGATGCTGGCAAGCGCGGTCACTTTGTGGGTACCCGGAATCACAGCCAGCAGCAGCACGCCGACCAACACCGCAGCCACGACCAGTTTGGCAGTGAGTGCCTCGGTTCCGAACAACGATCCGAAGCGTTTGCGGAACGCCTCACGCCCCTGAAACCACAGCGAACGCTCTTCGCGCTGTTTCAATTCCAGCGCAGGACCGATGATGCGACCGAGTGATTCCAGCCAGCCCACCGTTTTACGGTCGAACGGCTGCCCCGCACTGCGTTCGATCGTGATCGCGCCGATCACACTGTTCTGCCCGTTCAGCGGTACGGTGCAGATGGTGCCGTGCCCCTGCCCGGCACAGAGTTCCTGATGCGCCCGGATCACCTGCGTATTTTCGCTGCCCGGATCGACCGGAACGGTCAGCGTGCAGGCCTGGTCGATCGACTCTTCCATGGCCGCCTCAATCTGGCGGACCAGTTGCGTTCGCGCATCGAAATTGGCGACGTGGGAGAGCGCCTGCAGTCGCGTGACGATCCCCTGCCGGAAACCGATACTGACGCGTTCGGCTTCGAGTCGCTCGGCCAGCCGGTTGACGACTTCAATCGCTGCTGCATGCGCCTCGGTGTGACAGACAATGGCAGTGGTCAGCGACAGCGTGTATGCCCCGGTGCTGCGCCGCTCCGCCACCTGCTGCTGCAGGAGCGTATCGACCCACATCCCGCCCCATTGCAGCAGTTGCAGCACCGCATGATGTTGCGCCGCAGAACGTGTCGACATCATGACCGCCAATACGGCGATCACCTTGGAGTCGTGTACCAGCGGGGCGACAACGATGTCACAGGTGCGGGTGTTTTCCGGACCGTAACGTTGCTGCGCAACGATGGTGCCCTTGGGTTCGTGCAGGCTGCTTTGCGCAGCCTCCAACAACTGTTGTTGCCCCTCTCCCGAACCCGGCCACATGGCCAGCGGGGTCCGGCCAATGCCTTCCTCCACGACGGGAAAGATCACACCACGGATCACACCGGCAATCATACGGCACTGCCAGGCCAGCCAGGCCTGCCCCAGGGAACGGGACAGCACCGGCTGATCAGATGCGTCAGCAGCCGGTGCCGGTCTCGCGGTCGTCTCCGGGATTTGTGGTTGCATGGCGGTCACGGCACAGCGTTTCCCGTCACCCTGAGTAGCGAAATTAGCTTTTCACTATACAGCATATTCACCCAAACCACCGGAAATGAGCCCCATTCGCGCCATTTTCGGATGCACCTCAGAGGTCTCGCGCCAGCCGA
>JBFKXW010000223.1:0-5184 GCA_041637915.1 Pseudomonadales bacterium
ATCGGCGGCTTGTCGTTGACCGCAGCCGGCGCGTGAAAGCCGGTGATCTGCTCGTACTCATCGAACATCCAGGCCATGGTCTGCAGGCTGGTGCCGATATCCGCGCCGGGCACGTCGTAATACGGACCGGCCGGCCGCAGGTGGCGGATGTAGGCACGACACAGGCGTTCGAGTTCCCAGCGGCTCAGCTCGCGTGGATCCGCAGTGATGCCACCCTTGCCGCCGCCGGCGGGGATCCGTCCAGCGGCATGCTTGACTGACATGATCAGGGCCAGCGCCTTGGTTTCCTCCAAATCGAGATCCGGCGAGATGCGGGTGCCGTCCCGGCTCGGGCCCAGGGCGTGGTTATAACGCACCCGGTAGGCATCGAAGATGCGACAGCTACCATCGTCCATGCGCAGCGGGATGCGGAAACACAGTACCCGGCCGGGCGCCGACAGGTACTCTGTAACGACCGGATCCAGCCCGGCCATGTCCGCCGCCCGCTGCATCAGCGTGGTGCTCTCCTGCAGAAAATCATACATAACCACGAGTCCCCACGCTGCTCACTGCCCTGCCCCGGCCTGGTGTATCGACAAGGGTCCGATATGAAACAGGTATTCAGGCTCGTGACCGGTGGCCCCAAAGTGGGCTTCGGTGAAGAAAGGCTCCTCCCGCATCTCGGCGCCCTCGTCACGCGCGAAGGAAGCAAACAGGCCGCGCGAGTGGCTGTTGGATTTCGTGATTGTCGTCTGCATGGTGTGCACGCCCGCGCAGGCATCGCGCGAGAGGATCTCGCGCATCATCCGCTTGCCCAGGCCGTGCCCGGCAGCATCGGCATGCACGCCGACCTGCCACAGGAAATAGACACCAGGCTCTTTCGGGTGCAGGTAGCCGGTGACGTAGCCCACCAGCCGACCCTGCATTTCTGCCACGCAGCAGGTCTGCGAGAAATGTGTGCACTGCAGCAGGTTGCAGTACAACGAGTTCTCGTCCAGCGGCGGGCAGGCCCGCACCAGCGCGTGTAGCGCAGCGCCATCCAGGCTGCTGGGCTCGCGCAGGATGATTGCATCTGTATCCATGATCGCCTCCTCTGACTGTGGGAAACCATAGCAAATCGGTGCCGGCGTTTCCGGGCAGACCGCGCGCGAGATGCGCCGCCCTGCACGGGATGGTGCGGCGACAGCCGGGGGTCATGTCCTGCGCGCGACGCACCGGGAGCGGTTTCTCCCGGTCCCAGCCGGCAGAGCGATTTGTCATGCACACCGGCCCGGGAAGCGTTTTGCAGCTACGCTGGGTGGGCATCTGGGCCCGGCAATCATTGCCGACAATCGACGGAGTCGTGCGCCATGACCTATCAATACCGAGACAAGACTGCTCTCATCACGGGAGCCTCCAGTGGCCTCGGCGAGGAATTTGCCAGGGCACTCGCCGAGCGTGGAATGCATTTGATTCTGGTGGCGAGACGCGAGGAACGGCTGGTGGACCTGGCCGGGGAGCTGACCGAACGGCATGGTGTGCAGTGCTCGGTGGTTGCCGCGGATCTCTCGACCGCGGGCGCCTCTCGTGGGCTTTACGAGGAATGCCAGAAGCAGGGCCTGCAAGTGGACATGCTGGTCAACAACGCCGGAGTCGGCACCTTCGGCCGCTTCGAGGAGATCGCGCCCGAGCGGGACCAGGCCCTGATTCAACTGAACGTGGCGGCATTCAGCGACATGCTGCACTACTTCATCCCACCCATGCTGGCGCGGAGCGATGGCGCGGTCCTGAATATTGCGTCCAGCGCGGGATTTCAGCCCACCCCGTGGTTTGCCGTGTACGGCGCGAGCAAGTCCTTTGCCCTGAGCCTGAGTGAATCCCTGTGGGCACTGTACAGGGATCGGGGGGTGCGGGTACTGGCCGTTTGCCCGGGACCCGTGGCGACGGGTTTCTTCGCGGCTACGGACAGCGATATCGAGAATGCCAAGATGTTTCAGCGCACCATGACTGCAGAGGAGGTGGTCCGCCAATCGCTGCGCGCGCTGGAAAAGAATCGATCCACGGTCGTGAATGGCTGGCTGAACTGGCTCCTCGCATTCATGCCCCGCTTCGGGCCACGCTGGCTGACGGCACGGGTCAGCGAGATCATGATGCGACCGGACCGGACGGGAGACTGACGGACCCGGCCTTGGCACAGCTCACAAACCGACCCGGACGGCTGCAAACGACAAGGGGCAGCTGCAGCGCCTTCGTAGCCGGGATGTTTGAACCGGTCCGCGTCAGTCTTTGCGAACCAGGGCGGGCATCGGATCAGATCAATCCGAGGCGTTCGGATCATGATAGAGGCCCACAAGGTAGGCAAGCATGGCCATAGCGAACGGCGCACCCACAATCAGGAGACAGTCCGCCAGGTCCCGGCGCTCTTCCGTGTAGAAGATCACCAAGGACACGACACTCATAAAGGTGAACATCAACGTTCCCAACGCCAGAGCCAGTCTCCTCGGATTCTTCGGTTCATGGTCCGTGTTCATCGTTCTTTCCGGTCTGCGCCTGACTCTCTCCTGACATGACTGGTGTGAGATGCTCGCTCCATTTTTTTCAGTGCCGCCGTTGATTCAGCCTGACTCGTTCCCCTGAAGCTCGTCAATTCCATTGAGACAATCAGGCCGCCCTGAGGGGTTCACTTTGTCAGATTGAAACACCTCGCATAGTACTTCTTTCCCTTTGAGCGGTGCTTCACTGAAAGCCCGCCACCGTCCGGGCAGATGATCGCTGTTTTCCCCGGTTCAGGTTTTCATGTCGTGAGCCTGGTTACGTTCAGCTTTTCTTTCATGTCTTCCTCTTCCAACTGTTTCATTCGCTGGCCATTTCATGCTGGAAATCCTGCGCCGCGATCACCGGCTTATTTGGGTTGAACGGCGATCCGGTCATCGGGAAGCCTCGTGTGCGACAGACTGCTGCGGGGTGGAAGCAGGGTGGCAATCACGGCAGTCCACCAGTACCGACCAAGGCCTCGGGTTTGTTTACATCGCAGCGAGGGGATCGCGAAACCGATTGCCAATCTCGCGTGGCGCCCACTGGACCTCGCAGGGGGCCCAGATCTCCGCGAGGGTGCTGCGCAACTCCGCCACCTGCGCCTGAAGGGCGGCCGGCCCGGAGCCGGTCAGCAAGCCCGCGTACCGGCTGCCGGCTGCGTCCAGGCGGCAGAGGACATACTCGTGGTCGTCTGCCCATTGCTGTGCAGCCATCAGCAAGTCGAGCAGCCGCCATTCGTCCGCCTCCTTGAGCAATTCCATCCAGGGCGTAAGCAGCAGCGTTCCACCAACGAAACCCAGCTGATCCATGCGCCGGGATTCCAGTTCATCCAGGAAAGCAAAAGAATCTGCATCATAGATCCCAAGCGCGTCGCGGCGTGCGGCGATCTGCGCCCGTTCATGAATTCGCCCCAACTCGCTGTCCTGCCCGGCCAGCCGGATCAGCTCGGCGAGAACGCCGGCGTATTCCTGGATGATCGCCATGTCGCCCAGTTCGGCCGCCGTGAGGGCCGTCGGGTGGATCGCGCACAGCGTACCGCACACCTGGTCGCCCTCATCCAGTAACACGCAGCCAGCGTAGGCGCTGATGCCGGCCTGACGCACCAACGGCGCCTCGGCAAAAGAGGGTGTTTCATGGATGTCGGGGACCAGGCTGGCGAAACCCTCGCGAGCCATGCGATGGCAGGGCGTGTCGCCCCAGGGCAGAGAGACGCCGGGGCTGAGCGGGAACCCGTCTCCGGCCGTCACTCGCACGACCCAGTCCCCCGCCGGGGTGAGGTGGGCGAGCAACCATTGCTGGAAAGGAAAAGTTTTCAACAGGTGCTCCAGCACCTTGCGCGCCTGCTCCATGGAGCGTAAGCGATTTCTGCTGGTGCGGGAGAACAGTGAAAGAGGCAGTTTAGCCATGACGGAGCCCTCCCCGAGATGATGTTTCGAAATAACTAGCTGATGTGAGTCTTCCTTCACACTGCTTGGTAACTTCACCGTATCCCCCATGATGGCGCCTTGTAAAGCTATAAATATTCCAAAATAGTGATATTGGTATTCCGGGGCGCCGCAGGATGGTGGGTTGGGCGTCGTCCCCGGCCTGGCTTGATGGCCAGGCGCAGGTGGCAGCGTGAACAACAGTTCCGGGCGTCGTTGCCGCCATAGGGTGACGGTGGCGCCGCCGAGGTAGATCAAAGCCAGTCCGCCGGCGAGAGTCGCCCCAGCACCGCGAGACCGACCAGAGCGCCCGCCTCGAGGAACGCATCAGCGGCCGGATCAACTGGCTTGCGCCCGACGCGGGTCTCCCGCAGCGTCAGGAACAACAGCGTGGCGAAGCTGATACCGATGAAAATACCGACGACGATAAAAAGCCAGACCCCGTGAAGTTGCGTACGACGGGCCTCGGCTACCATCCAGACCTGGACAGCGGATGGCAGGAACAGGAGGGTAGCAACCTTTCACCGCTGCGCGGCCATTCCGCGGGCAAATGCATCGCGCTAAAACGCGAGGCGGCTACTCAGCACGCGACGGCTGGTTTCGATAATCAATGCATCAGGATTTTTATTGCATGCACCCATGGTTGGGAGTGCGCGCTGCAGGGCGACTGGGTCTGGCGGCTCCCGCAGTACCCGTGACGACCGTCGCAGCCCACGATGGCAGGTTCAGCCCTCCGGGGCGTCATTTCCCACCGCGGTCTACGCAGTGTCAGATTGAGTCATGACGGCAGCGGCTGGGACCCCGATGTCCGGTTCCTCAAAAAAGAATCAGGAGGAGAAACTACGGCAGGAATATGGGTCGCTGATCGGCAAGGCGATAGAGGCTCAACGTGCCGGCGACATTCGTCTGTGCCCGGCGCGCAGCGGGCAGGCTGAAAAAATCTGCCTACAGATTGAGTCCGCAGAGGATTGAACTCAGTTTTCTGCCGGGGTTCTGCGAGGCACTTTGGCAACCTGAATCTGCGGGATTGCTGACGAGGCGTCGCTGGCGGCACACGACCCAGTGCGGGGCCGAGCCTCTGGACCGAACTCCCCGACCTGCGCTTTGAGGTAAGACCCCCTTTTTCGTCTCAATGGGGCAGGTCAAACCGCCCGTTGTTCAGACATGCCGCCTCGTGCGAGGTGGTCGCGCCGAATACGCCAAAGCGAAGTGCCGGAAGCGTCGAGCCCTTTTCCGGTCGCAAACGCTGACCCGTGATAGCGCACTG
>JBFKXW010000224.1:0-5177 GCA_041637915.1 Pseudomonadales bacterium
GTCCTGCTCGTCGAATATTCGCGGAGCACGTGTGCAGGGCAGATCGCTGCCGAACAGCAATGCATCCGGGTTGATGCGACAGATTTCCTGCAACGCGGCTTGAATGTCGAGATCTGTGCGGCTGAATCCCGTTGCCTTCACCCGCGCGCCGGACTCCACCAGTCGCAACAGGTCCGGCCAGCCGGAGCGCGAGAGTCCCAGGTGATCGATGCTGACGCGGGGCAGCGCCGCCAACGTGCTGCGGAGCGGGCGGAGTTGCTGTGAGTCGACATAGAGTTCGGTATGCCAGCCCGCGATTTCGTGCACGCGGCGTGCCAGCGTATCCAGGTGTCGGACATCCTCAGATCCGCCCCGGTACAGGTTGAAGCGCACCGCCCGGATGCCGCCGGCATCCAGGACCATGATACGGGCATCTGTGACCGTGTGGGGTAGCTGGGTGACGCCGAAAAAACCGGGCCCGAGTTCCTGCAGGGCGGACAGCAGATAGTCCTGATCAAATGCCTGAAAGGAGCCCGAGACTACCGCACCGCCGATGGGGTCCAGTGCTAATGATCGGCATGCGTGCAGGTACCGGGTGCACTGGAACGGATCCGGCAGATACCCTTGGTTCGGCACCAGCGCAAAGCGCGGGTCGATTACATGAAAATGGGCGTCAAAAACCTGCAACAAAGGGCGTGTTCCCCGCAGGGCATCAGGCCGCAGCTTTCAGGGTAGTGGCTGCCTGCTGTTCCGCCTCCAGGGTCGTGCCCGCGTACGGCACGCGCGTGCCCATGAGGTGATCAAACCAGGGCTTGGTCACACACCAGTTGGCGTTCGGGTTCGGGCCCATGTGGTGATCATAATGCCAGGGAATGTGCTGCCGGCCCCATTCAGGATCCTGGTGTGAGCGCTTGTGGACCCGGTAATAGTTCCAGGCGCAGTAATACAGTGTTCCGACGAAAAACGGGGCCACCGGCAGCAGGGGGGTCACCGCGAGTGCGCCGCCGGCCAACGCAACGATCTCCTTGCCTTGCGGATTCAGGTCCAGGGGGCGGCGCCAGTCGAAGGGTTTGAATGGATCCCGGTCATAGCCCGGGTCGCGGTAGCCCTGCCTGCGCACCACCCGGTGATGCTCATTGAAATGAAAACCCCACCAGCTGCTCCGGTCCTTGCCCCAGCCGTGCTGCACGTACTTGTGAAAGACCCACTCCACCGCGTTCGCAGTGATAAGGCCCACCGGAATCCCGATCATATCCCGTCCCCGCTGCACTGACTGACTCAGCGTTCAGTATATGCCCGTTCACATGATCTCGCAGCGGGCGACGTCATGCCTCAGCGGGCCTGCCTGTCCGGCCAGGAGTCATGCAGTGTGCGCCGCCAGCACACCATGGCAGCGGCCGCGCCAACAATCTCAATGAGCAGAAAACTGTTCATCACCATGCCCGGGCTGCCGTCGAGTACCAGGCTCACCGATCGGCCCAGCACCAGTCCGATGCAGAACAATGCCAGCAGGAGCAACGCCTGGGGCCGTAGTGCTGCGGAGATCGCCCCGGCCAGGAAATACAGACCGAGAACCAGGTGCATGCCACCATAATTCGCGCGGATTTCGTTGAAGCTGGCAATCGCGCTGAGTCTAATCCCAGTGGGTGCGATGGTGCCGGCCGGATCGAACAGATGCGCGGTGCCGATGGCTGCAAACAGCAGGCCGGCAATGGCCAGCACGACGGTGGGCGTATGTTGCATGGAGGGATTTCCTGTTGGATGGAGCATGGAGCGTCACGCAGTATTTACTTTCCGCCGCGTCACGCCAACCTGCACAGGAATGAGCACGCCGCCGCTGCAAATTCCGCCGGCTGGTCCAGTTCGCTGAAATGGCCGCATGATTCAACGCAGACAGTGTCTGCGGCCGGGTTCATGTTCTGCGGTGTGCCTCCCGCAGGTCACTGGCATGAGCGCTCACCCAGCGCATCGCAACAATGCAGTGCGTGCGAACCGGCTCCGCAGGATCACGCAGACGACGCCTGCAGGTGTTCCAGGTGCCCCTTCCCGGGCACGTAACTGGCTTCGATGCGAATGCCGTCCGGATCCTCAAAGAGAACCGAGTAATAGCCGGGTGCCCAGTCACCTTCCGCGGGCACACGGATGATGGGGGCGCCCAGGGATTGCGCGATGGTGTGGATCTCCTCCACGTCAGCGCGACTGCGTGCACGCAGGCAGAAGTGGTGCAGTCCGATGCGTGACTGACTGAACGGCTCCGGATTTTTTTGCGATGGCGCGCTGCTGATGGCAATGCCGGTCCGGCCGCCGATGCAGTAAAAATACTCCGGGGTGTCGATCAGCGTGGACATGCCCAGTGCATGCAGCAGGGAGCGGTAAAAGGGTACCGAGCGGGACAAGTCCCGGACGGTGAGCTGGATGTGGGCAATGCCGTTGATTTCAGGCATGGCAGCGTGCCCGCTCAGCCGACATGGATCACAAAGCCGAGTTCTGCCGCTGCTGCATGCTGCAGGAACGTTTGCAACTCCGCGAAGTAGTCTGCGCAGTAGCCTATGGCGTCATCTTCTTTCCGATCGAAGTCCCAGATGTTCGGATAAATGTCCAGTTCCTTCATGCGCTCCGGCTGGTAGCGAGCCAGCAGTGTTTCCCGGGACAGCGGGGCCAGCGCATTGTGGATCTCCCGCGCCTCCGCGGCCCGGAACGCCCGTGCGGGGCCGTATCCCACATCCACATCACCGATATTCGAGCCGCCCTGGAGAATGAAGTCATGCGGCGGGTTGCCGCCCCAATCCGTGCCCGTTAGCAGGTAGTGAATGCCATGCCAGGCTTTGTCGAGATCCATGCTGACCCCTTCCGCGTCGCCAAAAGTCAGCGCCGGGAGCGTGGGGACTTCCGGTTGCCGGCCGAGCAGTTTGTCCAGCAGGCTACGACGTGGACGGATCCCGTCTTCAAAAATGTCCGGGTCATCGGGTGCGATGACTTTCCAGATCAGCGGTGGATATGCCAGCAACTGATCGATGTTTTCATCTGCAAGCGTGACCAGCCCGGTGTACATACCCATGGTTTCCGGCCCCGGTTTAAAACGCCTCGACCGTAACGCCTTTCCAGAAGGCGATCCGGCCCCGGATTTCTTCCGCAGCAGGCTTGGGCTCCGGGTAGTACCACGCAGCATTCTCATTGCGCTGCCCATTCACTTCCAGCGTGTAATAACGCGCCATGCCTTTCCAGCCGCAGATACTGGTGTGGGTGCTGGGTCGCAGGTATTGCTGTTGCACGCTGTCGGCCGGGAAATAATGATTGCCCTCCACCAGCGCGGTATCGGCTGATTCCGCGACAACCGTGCCGTCCCAGACTGCTCGCATGCGGCTCACTGGCATCTGCCTCAGAGGCCCTGCAGGCCCTGGAGCAATGCGGCGCCTCCTGCGGTTAACAGCGCCAGCAGGGTCAGCACGATGCCGCCCACGCGCCCGGGTACATTTTGCTCAGTAAACGCGAAGGAGTAGCCATGCAGCAACCGGCCTACCAGCAGGCTGGCCCCGATGGCATGCAGCAGCCAGGGGGCGCTGCCATTCAGTTCCAGCATGCCGAGCAGCACCAGGATCAGGGGCACGTACTCCACGAAATTGGCATGGCCGCGGATCCGACGCTGCAGCATCAGGTCACCGCCATCTCCCAGACTGGGCGCGCCCGGACCACTGCGACCCTGAATGACGCGGACGGTCAGCACCAGAAACCACAGCGCCAGAGCGCCACCATAAAGCAGGGTGATGGAAAGGGAATTCATCGTGTGATCCTCTGTCAGTCTGCGGGGCTATTCGGTTGAAGCATGTCTGAGCCAGCGTAGCATGCAATCAGGTTGCCGGGTGCGGGCGGTTTGGTGATGCAGTTTCTGACCATTTCTCCAGCGCATCGAGCAGTTCATCTGCCAGCATGGCCTCTTCAAATTCCTGCGCCCGATGCTCCAGCAACCACGTCAGCGTGTCACGTACAAGCTCCTGTTCTTGGGTGGAACAGGCTTGTTTGCGCTCCTGCCAGCGGATATCCATGCTGATGTGCCAGAGAAACTGGTCATAGTAATCGTCCGGCCCGGATTCGGAGAGCACCACCCGAACCAAGCCGGGAAGGAAGTAGCGGAATCCCGCCAGCGTGGTGAAGGTGATCGGGTCCCAGCCACCGGTGCCGAGTGCGCGGCGGGTTACGTCGCGGGGCGTGTAGGGCTGCAATTCGTCGTCGTGATCCTGACATTCGCAGCAGTGGGTGTGATTGGTGAAATGGGCCGGGCGCTTGAGGGTGTCGCTGATGGACATTGCGCGCGCAATGAGTTCATCAACGGTGTCCATGGGTTGCCATCAATGCCGGTACGGTTTGAGTCAGTGCAGCCGACTGCCGGGGGATGCCGCCTAATGCAGCGTGCGCTTGGGGCGTTTGCTGCCCGGCTGCGGTGTCGCGAAACGCTGTAGCCGGTCCGCGGAGGCGCGCAGCCGGGCCTTGTCCGCCGCGGTGGGGTCGGCGGCCGGGGCAGGCTGCTGCGCGGTGGTGGACGGGGTGCCGATTTTGCGCGTCTCACGTTTCAGTCGCGCGACCCTGCATTGCATGAGTGTCATCTTGCGCTCCAGCGATTCCAGCGCGATCAACAATTCTTCCAACTCTGTCTCTGCAGGTTCCATCGGTTCCACCCTCCTGGTGTTTTCGGATTGCCTACCAGCTCAGCGCGCCCCCGGTCTGATACTCGATGACACGCGTTTCGAAGAAGTTCTTCTCCTTGCGCAGGTCCATCATTTCGGACATCCATGGGAACGGGTTCTTCACCCCTTCAAACTGCTCCGGCAGGCCGAGTTGGGCCAGACGGCGGTTGCAGATGAACTGCAGGTACTCTGCCATCATGTCCGAGTTCATGCCGAGTACACCCCGCGGCATGGTATCCCGCGCGTACTCGATCTCCAGTTGTGTGCCTTCCAGAATCATCTGGATGACTTCTTCCTTGAACTCGCGGGTCCAAAGTTGCGGGTTCTCCAGCTTGATCTGGTTGATCACGTCGATGCCGAAGTTCACGTGCATGGACTCATCGCGCAGGATGTACTGGAACTGCTCCGACGTGCCGGTCATCTTGTTGCGGTTGCCCATGCTCAGAATCTGCGTGAACCCGCAATAAAAAAACATGCCTTCCAGAACGCAGTAGAACGCGATCAGGTTGCGCAGTA
>JBFKXW010000225.1:0-5155 GCA_041637915.1 Pseudomonadales bacterium
AACTCGCCCACCAGTTCGGAGGGGTTCTTGCCCAGCGTATTGACCAGGATGTTCAACCGGCCGCGGTGGGCCATGCCGATCACAACTTCCTTCACTCCGTAGGAGCCGACCCGCTGCACGGTTTCGTCCATGAGCGGAATCAGGCTTTCGCCACCTTCCAGACCAAAGCGTTTCGTTCCGGGGAATTTCGCCTGGAGGTACTTCTCCAGACCTTCAGCAGCAGTCAGACGCTCCAGCAGGTGCACACGCTCTTCCACGTTCAGCTTCGGTTTGGAGCGAACGCTCTCCAGACGCTGCTGGATCCAGCGCTTTTCCTCGGTGTTCACGATATGCATGTATTCGGCGCCGAGAGAGTCACAGTAGGTCTGCCGGCAGGCCTCGACAATCTCCTGCAGCGTCGCCTCGTCCTTGCCGATAAACATGGAGCCGGTGTTGAAGGTGGCGTCAAAGTCCGCCTCGCTCAGGCCGTGGTATTCCAGTTCCAGGTCGGGCACATGCTCGCGCTCCATCAGGCCCAGCGGATCCAGATTCGCCACCTGATGTCCCCGCACGCGATAGGCGTTGATCAGCTGCAGGACGCGAACCTGCTTTTTCTCGTGCTCAGTACTGACTTCACTGGGTTTGATCGCGCGCACGCGGTCCAGGTTCATCGCCAGCAGGCGAAAATGCTCCCGCACGGTGGAGTGCGGCACGTCGCGGCTGACGCCATCGACGCGGGGGAGCTTGTCAAAGTAGTCACGCCATTCCGGGGACACGCTGTTGGGTTCGACCAGATACTGCTCGTACAGGTCTTCCACGTAAGCAGCGTTGGTCCCTGAGATGTGGGACGAACGCCACTGTTCTTCCATGACACTTTCGGCCATTGCCAGCGTTCCTCGATCAGAATTTAGCCAAATTCAGCCCGCAAAGCCCCCCTGGGCCATATCGGGCCGAATAAAGTGTAGTACGGTTTGGCCGGACCGGTGGTCAGGCTGCACGCTGTTTTCCACTCGTTTTCACCGCCGGGGTCTGCAGGCTGCCATGGCGGGCATGACCGACGTAAAAACTCCCCTTCGCACCCGGGAATGCCCAGAACGGCGTCATCTCGGAAGAGGGGAATATGTTCGGGTAGTCACTGTTGCGGGCGGAGGGCCCGGCCATCTCCAGTTCCTGCACCATGGAGATGTACTGATCAATCGAATTCTCCAGCGTGTTGCCGTTCAGGACCACCTCTGCACCGGTGTTTCGCGCGTAATCCGCCACGCCGGGGATGGTCGAGCGGCCCGGGGCATAGGCATCTACGGAAATGCCGTTCTCGCTGGTCACCCAGACTCCTTCATCGGTATTCACAACGATGGAATGATTCCCTTCGGTATGACCGGGCGTGTGTACCAACGCCACACCGTCGCCCACCATGATGTCGCCATCAAAGAGCACAACACGGTCTTCCGGAATGCCGGCCACGCCGTTGGGGCAGAACCAGTCGGCCTGGATCGGGGTCAGGCAGTGCACCAGATTCCACTCCTTCCGATGCACAAGCAATTTGGCGTTGGGCAGGAGCGCCGGCTCGTCGTCACTTCCCAGCCAGCGCCGCACATCCTGCGTGTGCAAATGGTCGTAGGTGATGTAATCAACGTCCTCCGGTTTCAGGCCAATTCTTGCCAGGACGTCCGGCACACTGTCGTACTTTTTCACGATCAGGTTGGTGGCCCAGTCCGGGTTGCGATCTGCCAGGCGCTTGAAATAGGGCGTTTCTTCATTGCGCTCGTAGTCGGAAGGGGACACCAGCATGGTCTTCATGCCTTCCGAGGTGTCGAACTGCACCACGAACAGCCGATTGAGCAGGTGCAGGAACTGCACCACATGCTCGCGTGAGAATGCGCTGCGCAGGCCGTAAAAGCTTGGATAGGGCACCTTCACCAGGTCGAACGATTCGTAGTAGCGGACCTTGGGGCCGCGCGACATCTGCTGATGGAAATCTCGCGCAGCGGCACGCGTGTTCTCCACACGGTCCTGTGGTCCGGGCGCGTTCCGGGTTCCCTCAAATACAGAGATCGGTTGAATGTGACTCACCCTACAAGCCTCCTGGGGTTGGCAGTGACAGGCGCAGCGTGCGCGTGCTGCAGGAAAAAAACGCCGCTGGCTTCAACCAGCAGTCGAAAACCGGCAATCGCTCATGGATGATCATTCAGTTGCCAGTCATAGCCGTAGTCGATGTCGCCCCGATATCCGGCCAGCCGCTTGCGGGCGGACTGCGGAGCATGGCGCTGCAGGAAGGACAGAACACCCTGCTCGCCGCCGAAGTCTGTCGCAAACCAGTTGAAGATACTCGAGAGGTACAGGCCGTCGGACCGCCATTCCATTCCGCGCGGATGCGCCAGAAACCGCGCTGTCAGCGACTGTAACTGCTGTTCCACGTTTGCACCGGTGAATGCGGTCGACGACAGATCCGGACAGCCGATACTGGCGCAGTTGACGGCAAAATGAATCCGCGGCTCCTGGAACAGCGGTCGCAGAATGCGATGTTCAATATCGTTCAGGGTGAGCGACTGGCCCGCCACCATTGCCACTTCCATATCCCACGGACCAAAGGCAAACAGGTGTGGACGAATCTTCCGGATGCTCTCCACCGGGTAATGCCGAATCACAAGTTCAACCGTGAGGGCGTTGTACAGGTTGATCCAGTAGGCGAGTTGCTCCTCGCGCGACAAGGTGCGCGGATCAAGCGCCTGCAGTGACTGCAGATAGGCCTGCAAATCCTGCTGCGCCTGCCCCTGCACGGCACTGTAGCGGAAGAGATACACACCCGCGGGATGCTCCGTGACCAGGAAACGATCCAGCAGCGTTTGCCACGGTGCATGGTCGACCACTGTTTCCTGCACCGGTGTACGCGGCGCCCAGAATGACCAGGGTTCTGCATCCGGCGCAGCCCACGCTTCCACGGCATGCACCATGGCCAGGGAGGACAGCAACTGACGTACGCCCCTCATGGCACGGCCTTGTTGGACTGGATGACGGTCTCCCGCGCGTCCAATGCGCTTTCCACGAAAGCGCGCGCCTCTCCGGCCGGCAAGGCCGGTGAATAGTAGTATCCCTGCACCAGATCCACCCCCATGGCACGCACAATATCGAGTTGGGCTTCCGTTTCAACCCCCTCAGCCACCACCAGCAGCTTCAACTTGCCGGCCAGTTCGACAATTGCCGCGAGTACGGTCTCGCTCAATGGGTCGTTGACCAGGTCGCGGACGAAACTGCGATCCACTTTCAGGGTGTCGATGGGTAGCTTACGCAGGTAGGAGAGCGAGGAATATCCAGTGCCGAAATCATCCAGCGCCACCCGCACGCCCAACTCCCGGAAGGAATTGAGCAAGCTGATCGCCTGATCCTCATTCTTGATCAGGCCGGACTCGGTGATTTCCACTTCGATCTGCTCTGCCGACACGCCGTATTTGCCCATGGCTTTCAGCAGACCTTCCAGCGGGCTGCCATAGCTGACCTGCACCGGGGACAGGTTCACCGATACGCGGCAATGCGGAAATCCGCTGTCGTTCCAGACCCGAATCTGGCGCGCGGCCTCGTTCACCACCCATTCCCCGATGTTACGCACAAAGCCATTGGCCTCCGCAATGGGTATGAACTTGTGCGGGCTGATGAGCCCCCGCTCCGGATGCCGCCAGCGCAGTAGCGCCTCGAACTCCTTGTAACGCCAATTGCGGCGGAGATGCACTTTCGGCTGATAGTGCAACTCGAACTCGCCGTCCTCGAGCGCATTGCGCATCTGCGCTTCCATCTCCAGACGTTCAGACGCCACCTCGTTCATGCTGCTGTCGAAGAACCGATAGGTATTCTTGCCCGCTGCCTTGGCACGATACATGGCAATATCTGCATGCTTGAGGAGGCTTGAGGCGTTCGCACCATCCTGGGGGAACACCGAGATGCCGATACTGGTTCCCACAAACACCTCGTGCCCGTCCCCGACCAAGATCGGCTGCCCCAGCGAAGCGATGATTCGCTCGGCAACCTGCGAGCAGGATTCCGGACCATTCAATTCGTTCAGCAGAATGGAAAACTCGTCTCCGCCGAGCCGCGCCAATGTGGATTCGCTGTCCTCCTCGCGTCGCAGGGGGTTGTGATTCGGTCCAATCGTTGCGACGAAATCGTAGCCACGCACGCAGTTCTGCAGCCGCTCTGCCACGGTGCGCAGCAGCTGATCGCCAGCCTCATGACCCAACGCATCATTCACGTTCTTGAAGTTATCCAGATCCAGAAACAGGACCGCGAGCAGTTCGTTATGGCGCTTGGCCAACGCCATTGCCTTGTCCACGCTCTGCTGCAGGGCAACCTTGTTCGGCAGGCCGGTGAGTTCATCGCTGAAAGCCATCTCCGCCATGCTCTTGGTGACCTCACTCAGTTTCCGCTGTGTACGCAGAAAAAGCCGGGTCAGTTCGCTGAGCTCGTCGTTACCGGCAACGACTTCCGGCGCGCCGACTTCCCTGCCCTCTTTCGCCAGGCGAATCTGCTGGGCGAGGTAGCCCAGCCGGCGCAGTACGATCAGGTTGAGCCCGACAACCAACGCGCCCAGAGTCAGCAGAACAATCAGGGCCGAAGAAACCAGGGACAGGCTGCGCAGTTCCAGCAACGCCGACCTCAGTTCCTCGTCACTGTGTAGACCCACCAGATACACCGAACCGGACAGCTTCCGCGCGATGGCCAGCCGGCCATCCGGCAACGTTCTCGGAGGCGCGTGCAGATTGCGCATCGCGCCCTGCAGCAGCGGTTCCAGAAGCAGGGATTCGGGCATGCCATCCGGCCTTTCACGCGGCGCAATCAACGCACCAGTGTCGCCATTCACAAGCAGCATCTGTGACCCGTCGACGGCAGTGCGCAACGCCAGCCCGTACATTTCCACGATGTCCAGTTCCAGCACCAGGTAGCCGCGGAATGTTGCCGGAGAGCCGACAGGATCAGTGGCATCATTTTTCAGATACATGGGTAGCGCCAGCAACTGCCAGGTTTCGTCCCCCCTGGAGAACATGATCTGGTTCAGGTACCCGGGCGAGGTACTCAATTGCTCGAAATAAGGTACCCGGGTGCCAACGATGAAAGCGTTCACCGCGCTGAAGTCCACGATGCCGTCCGGCATGAGGACCTGCATGTCGCGAACGCCGGTGTAGGC
>JBFKXW010000226.1:0-5145 GCA_041637915.1 Pseudomonadales bacterium
ACGAGCGGCGCCAGCCGCGAAAGAACAACCAATTGATCCCTGCAAACAATTCCTTCAAATCACCATTGACCATGGAAAGGAGAAACCAACCGATGATGGATAACAAATGGTTCTGGGTCGCGCAGAATCTCTTCCTGCTGGCCGTGTACGCTTGTGGTGCCGCCATGCTGATTGATGGCAAGACAGACAGCGTGATGGTCTGGATCAGCGCCATCATCCTGATCGCGCACGTGCTGGAGATCCCCATTGCCATGCAGGTGCTCAAGGCAAAGAACCCGGCGCCGGGGCGGCTCGTGCTCGGCACCTTACTCTTTGGATTCACCTGGTGGCTGCCTGCCAAAAAGGGGATCTACGAGGTTTTCTGATCCATGTGCCGCAACGCCCCCGCCTGAACCGCTCGCGCCCGACGGTAGGGGCGGCACCGGTCGCAATCACTGTGGCGGTCTACAGGAATCCCTGTGCCGGCAGCCGTTGATCACAATGCCAGGAACCCCGGTGGTTGGGCGCGGTTTGCGAAGCTGATCGCCGCTTGCGCCGCGCCTACTGGCGGATGGCTTCGATGTCGAGCAGCAGTTCCAGCTCGGCTGACGCCGGCCCGAGATCCTTCTTGATGTTGTAGTCTTTCAGTTTGATCTTCAGCGCTCCGGTGAATCCATGCCGGTAGCCTCCCCACGGGTCCGGACCCCCGCCCACATGCGAAACCGGAAATGACACTTCCCTGGTGACACCGTGCAAATTGAGCTTGCCGGTGATGATGGCCTCGCCGGGGCCGGTCACTTCGACTGCGGTGCTCCGGAAGCTCGCGGTGGGGTATTTCTCCACGTCGAGAAAGTCATCGTTGCGCAGGTGCTTGTCGCGCTCAGCGTGGTTGCTGTTGACGCTTGCCGTCTGCACGGTGACCGCGATGCTGGAATTGGACGGGTTCTCCTCGTCGTAGCGCATGCTGCCGGAGAACTCATCGAAGCGCCCATACAGCCAGCTGTAGCCCAGGTGCTTGATGCGAAACTGGATAAAGGCGTGCGCGCCCTTGGTGTCGATGACGTAGTCCTGCGGAGCGGCGAGAACGGCGCCCGGGAACTGCAGTGCGAGCACGGCCAGCACAATGGCCAGCAGGTTGCGGCGATTCATGACGAGGCTCCTTGTCTCATTGGTGGTTCTATTTTAGTCCCTGGGATCAATCATGCGTTGCAGGGTGCGGTCGCGGTCCAGGAAGTGATGTTTCAGCGCCGCCAGGGCATGGCCGCCAACAAGCGCGATCAGCACCCACGCGCCGTACAGGTGCACGGCCCCGGCAAGGTCCTCCTGGTTCCCGGACCAGGCCGGCAGGGCCGGCACGGTGAACCAGCCGAACACCTCCACACCGCGACCATCGGCGGTGGGGATCAGGTAACCACTGGCGAGCGTGACCAGCAGGGCGATCAGCAGCATGAAGTGCATGGCACGGGAGGCCCGCTGCTGCCAGCAGGGAACAGAAGCCACGGCCTCCGGCCGGGCGTTCACCAGGCGCCAGGCCAGCGCGATCGCCACGACGAAAGCCAGCAGCAGGCCGACTGACTTGTGCCAGGCAGGGGCATCGTTGTACCAGCGGCTGTAGTAATCCAGCCCGGTCATCCAGAGCCCGGAGACAAACAGTCCGATGGTGGTGATCGCCACCAGCCAGTGCAGCAGGATCGTGACCAGGCCGAAGCCCAGGCGGTGATCACGAATGTGCATGCCGGTTTCCCCACCCCGGGTTCCTGAACGCACTGTAGCCGGAAATAAAAAGGGCCGCAGATGTTGCCACCTGCGGCCCTGATTTTCTGCTGCGCCGGATCAGGCGACGTTTTCGAACGATTCAGACTGCTGCAGCAGGTTGCCAGGGTCGCTGCCCAGCGTCAGCTGGCTAAGCAGGGCGTCAGATTGCTCTACGCCGCTTAGCACGATCTGCTGTGCAGTCTCGAAGCTGCCGCTCTCATCGCTGCCGATGTTGAGTACCGCGTTGCCCTCGTCGTCCGAGCTGACGCGCAGGAAGTGGGACACGTCATCCTGGCTTGCGTCGAACTGCTGGTTCCTGAGCAGGTCGGAAATGTCCAGCGTGCTATCGCCCGAAAAACCCTCGATCTGGATCAGGGAGGCCTCGGTGTCATGCAGTTCGAACACCCCATTCAGGGCGTCTGCCGGCGTCATCACAATGGTCGCCACGCCGTCGTTGAAGAGGTTCGTGTCGATCGACTCGATCACGCTCTGGGGGCCGAGCGCCTGGCTGAAGCTCTGGGATACCGGTTGGGCGCCGGAATCTGCCAGCGCCTGCATCTCGGCGAAGCTGGTGCCGTCGGCCTGCACGTCGGCGACCAGGCCGTCCAGCGCGGCGCTGATCGGATCCTGCGCGCCCGCTTCGCTGGTGTCACCGTCATAGCCGCCGGTCAGCGACTCCTCGCCAGACTCAGCGACGTTCAGGACGTCCGCCGTGGTCCGGCTGAGGAATTTCTCGATGTTCACGGGCATTTCCAGCGCCTCAACGGTCACCTGCTCGCCCGCCAGCGCGGCCTGGATATCCGCGGGCAGTTCCTCCGCGTTGCCGTCGCCGAATACCGCCTGATCGCCGGTATCCGCCACTTCCTCAACCACGTTGTAGGACTCATCCACGATCAGTTCGCGGGCGTTCGGCACCACGTTATCGACCGCTCCGGTCACGGACCTCTCCCCGTTGACCAGTCGATCGCCAAGGTCGTAGCCACTTTCCCCGGTTTGCGCGGCGACAGCATCCTTCACATCCTGCAGCGCGATCGGGTCGAGTCGATCCTCCACGACGTCCACCAGCCCGCTGTCCCCCGGCGTGGCGTCGGGGTTGGGCTGATTGTCGTTGTAGGTATCGCCATCGCCGTCCACCGTGGCGATCTCCTGGACCGTATCGATCAGCGGATTCACACCGGTCGGCAGCGAGCCGTCGCCCTGTACGCCATCGACCAGGCCGTTCACCTGACTGCCGAGATCGGTGAGCGTGCTGGAGACGGTGTCGGTCGCGCCGCGCACTCCCTCAATCACCTGGCTGATCACGTCACCGATGGGGCCGAGGGTCTCGATCAGGTCAATACCAGTGAGCTCCTGGACGCGGTCCAACAGCTCGACGAGGGTATCCACCGTGACATCCAGCGCGTCCCCGACGTTGCCGATCAGGTCGCCGACCAGATCCTGCACGTTGTCGATCACGTCGTTGCCCAGATCCTGGATCGCCTCAACGATGTTGTTGAGCAAATCGGAGATGTCCGGATTATCCAGAAACTGATCAATGGCGTCCGTGATGTCATCCAGGAAGTCGGTGATGTCATCCACCAGGTCCTCGACGCTGTCGAGGATGTTGTCGATGATGTCCTTGATCAGGTCCACAATCTGCCGGATCGGGCCGGCAACGTCGGGTGCAGACAGGGCGGAAACCAACGCCTCGAACTCCTCCGGGTCCTCCAGGAAGGTGAAGGTGAATGGGCCGGTCGCGTTGGAATCAAAGCCGGAATCTGCGGTAGTGGTCTGGCTGGAGCGCGCCAGGAAGACCGCGCTCTGCCCGCCGTCGTTGGCCTCCTCGCCTGCCGCAGTGGCCTCGGCCCCGACGGTGGGGTCCTCACCGTCCTCAATCGCTTCCTGCAGCTCTGCGATGGTTGTATCCGCGCTCAGCGCGACCACCTCGGCCACGGCACCTTCCGGCGCCGCAGCCGGTTGCTCGGCGACCTCGGCGTCTGCCACAGCTTCTGCGGCGCCGGCTGCAGCCAGCACGGGCGCGGCCACGGCGATCGCATCCAGAGTAAGGGAGGCATTGCTCGACAGGCCACGGCGGCTGCCATCGGCCATTTCAATGATCACCAGACTCATGTCACCGGTTTCCAGGGTTTCGCCCGCGAACAGGGGCTCGCCAGCGGACAGCGGTCGTGGGACGCCATTCGGTGCAACAGCAATCACGGTGCCACTGACGGAGGCGATTGTGCCGACCTCGGCACCTAATGCCGGCGCGGCCGGTGCGCTGTCGGTGGATTCTGCCGTCTCCATCACAGGCTGCTCAGCAGGATCCACGGGTTGGATCGTGTGGGAGTCGTCCAGCGTGACAGAAGACTCGCTGGCCATGCCCTTGCGGGAACCGTCCGCGAACTCAATGACGACGGTGCTGCTCGCGCCGGTGCGCACGGTATCACCTGCGTATAGTGTGTCGCCGGCCTGTACCTCACGCACTGTGCCCTCGGTGTCCGTGACGCTGACGGTGCCCGCCTGCGCCTGGATCTTTCCTATAACTGATTGATCTGACATCGTTTTTCTCCTGATAAGAGGCTGATTTCCAAAAATTTCGCCCGGCGCGCGATGCGCATGACTTTGTGAGGATGATATTGACCCAATCCTTAGAACCAGACGCCTAACCAAAGTTGGGTTTTTATAAAAATTGGGAATAGGGTTTTCGTGGTTTTACCGACCAGTGTTGCGCCCGCAGGGCTGGCCGGGTCGGGGTATTTGGTTATATCTGTCTGATAATTAAACTAATAATTGGATTTTTGAGGGACTGGTGACATCACGCCTTTAGCCTCGGTAGATCGCTGAAATCCCACCCTGAAGTCGGCCGCGGACCCAAACTCCACTATGATGAGCGTGTCCGGATGTTGTGCCAGAACGAGCCGGACACACAAACAGCAGGGAACCCGTGAAAACTGTTATCACCTTTGGAACCTTTGACGTCTTTCACCTGGGGCATCTGCGCATCCTGGAGCGCGCCCGGGCACTTGGTGACCGGTTGGTCGTGGGGGTCTCCTCGGATGACCTGAACCACAGCAAGAAAGGCCGGAACCCGGTTTACCCCGAAGCAGAGCGGATGGAGATCGTGGCGGCGCTGAAATGTGTAGACGAGGTGTTTGCGGAAGAGTCACTGGAGCAGAAGGCTGAGTACTTGCGTGACTACGAGGCAGATGTACTGGCGATGGGCGATGATTGGAAGGGGCGTTTCGACGAATTCTCGGGGATTTGTGAGGTGGTTTATTTTCCAAGGACGCCGTCCATCTCGACCACCGAGGTGATCGAAAAAATCCGTATTTGAATTACCGCCAGGCTGCTCCGAATCGCTTGGTTAGCTTACCCATACACCAGACGAGTTGAACCACGGGTTTGGGTAGCATCGCAAGACACAGGACGAGA
>JBFKXW010000227.1:0-5136 GCA_041637915.1 Pseudomonadales bacterium
AGCGGGGTGGATATCCACCATCAGAACATACTCACCGGCCTCAATCGCGTCGTGGAACCGGGTGATCTTGTAGTTCTCGTGAGACAGCCCCACCAATCCGCCGACCCAGGCGCCGAAGAACCCGCACAGGCCAGTGGGCAGGGGCACAAACCAAAGACCGAAGAGGTCCCCCACCGGGGTCGTCAGCGCGGCGAACATACCGATCAAAAAGCCCAAGCCCGCGCCCAGCAACGCGCCGCGCTCACCGCAATGCACAATGTCGAACCGGTGCCAGGGCGCTGCCAGATGGATGCGGTGCTTCTGCAAGCCGGCTTCATCCTTGCTGATCACGTGAAAATGCCAGTCCGTGATCCCAGCGCGATGCAGGTCGTCAGCGACCTGTTCCGTGCTCTCCACATTCTTGGTCAGGTAATACAGTCTTTTCATGGCGCGCCTCCTGCCGGTTGCCCAGGATTCCGCCGGATCAGCAATCGATCGGGATGCAGGCCACCCGAATCAGGTCGCACCCTCCCTGGTTCAACGCGTTCAGCCGGCCCACGGCCCGTGCAGCCAGGGCGGTTCAATGCTTGTCTTTCACAGTATGTGCCCGGAGAACGGCGAGGGGTCCCTCCTGCTGAGACTGATTCGGAACAAGCAGCCGCTTTTTATGCAGTTTTGGCAGCAGACGGAGAGCTTCGCGTGTGCAGGGCGCTAATGTCCGGCGACCGCCTGCCCACCGGGCCGGAAACGAAAGACCTGGTAAGGCCCTCGCTCAAGCACCGTGGAGGGCGGAAATCCAATCACCTGATGCAGCGAACTACAGGTAAAGTACAGCCAGCCATCCGGCCCGAAGCTGAAGCCATCCGGCCAGCGGATGCGCGGGTCTTTCAGCAGCGTCTGCATGGTGCGGTCTTCCCCCAGGCGGAGGATTGCAGAATGTTCCAGATCTGACAGGTAGAGATTGCCGGCATCATCGGTGGTGATGCCATCACTCATGGTCTTCTCCGCATACACCTCAACCGCCTGGGACAACTGCTCTTCCGACACATTCGGATCACGAAGGGTTGCCGCCGGAAGGCGATACATCCGCCCGGCATTCACCGCCGCGTAATACAACCATTCACCCTGCCGATCCAGGCCAATGGAATCAACGCCCGGTGCGACCGTGAACAGCCCCAGCACCTGCATGGAACGCCCTGCCACCACGGGAATCCAGTCTTCCGGCAGGACACTGGGGTGGCTGTCGAGCCGGCGCAGACTGCTGCCGTTCTGGACATCCACGACAACCAGCGCGGGTTGCTTGCGGAACAGACTGGCATCGGCAATGTAGACATAGCGGCCTTCGGCATCCACCTGAAAATCATTCGCGTGGGAGCCCAGCGGCATGATATCCGGGGCAAAATCATGGCGGAACAAAAGTTCCCGCGAGTCCAGATCAAAGGCCAGCAGACGCGGCTGACCGGTGCCGTGTACGGCATTGTCCAGAACCCAGAGCCGGTTCTGCTGATCAATACGCAGCGAGAGAATCTCCTGGAAAGCCAGTGGTTCAGAACCGCCTGGCTGATAGTCCGCTGACGGCCAGGGCACTGCTTCCTGACCCGTCCAGTGGACCACGTTGACCGGCGGCCGCCCCTCCGGGTGCAGGGTAAAAAACACCCGCCCATCCGGTGCTACAGCGATATTGCCGGGCGGATACTCCGTCTCGGCCACCGTTTCCATGACATCGGCGGAAAAAAGCGGCTCCCCGGTCCGGTCCGGAAACCCTTCCCGCCCGCCTCCGTACATGAGACGCACGGTCAAAAGAAGCACGCCCGCCAACAGCAGGACGGTGAGAAAAAGACGACGCAAGATCAACATCTGCTTACCAGTCTCCAGGGTGATGGGTCCAAAGCAACTCGGCGGTGCCAGGGCCCGGTACATCCATATCCAATGCCACGATCGTCGCCGGCTGAAAGGAAAAAGGCGTCTGCATGTCGCCGGCCACCAGCAGACTGGTCAATTCCCCCACCAGGGGGACATGGCTCACCAGCAGCGCATCCGTTTGAATTTCCTGCAGTACCCAGCGCAAGGCCTTTCCCGCATCCGCGCCCGAAGCCAGCGCTTTCGCGGCCTGCGGCTGGGCATGCGCGCCAGGCAGGGCCTGGCAGAGAATCTCTGCCGTCTGCCGGGTGCGATCGTACGGGCTGCAATAGACCGCGGATACACCGCCGTCCAGTTCCTGAAACGCAGAGGCAATGCGCCGGACCTCCCGGACGCCCTCCGGCGTCAGCGCGCGCAGGCGATCGCTTTCCGCCTGGGGCTCGGCCTGCCCGTGACGCATCACGTACAGGATCACAACCCGTCACCTCGGCAGGACAAATTCAACATCGCTGCTCTGCAGGCGCAGCATGAGATCCTTGAGCATGTCCGGTACCGGGCGGTGCTCAAACATCACGGCGTACATGGCATCCACCAGGGGCATATACACATCCATCTCCGCCGCCTTGTCCCGCACCAGTCGCAGGGTATTGACCCCTTCGGCCACCTCGCCCAGTTCATCCACGGCCTCTTCCAGACGCTGTCCCTGTCCGAGGGCATAGCCCACCCTGAAATTGCGCGACAACGGCGACATGCAGGTGACAACCAGATCGCCCACCCCGGACAAACCAAGAAAGGTCATCGGGTTGGCGCCCATATGGACCGCAAAACGGCTCATCTCCGCCAGGCTGCGCGTCAGCAGAAAGGCCTTGGTGTTCTCGCCCATCCCCATCGCATGAACCAGACCGGAGGCCATGGCATAGATGTTCTTTAACGCCCCGCCGAGTTCCACTCCAAACATGTCCGTGCTCGCATAGACCCGGAAATATTCGCAGGCCAGCTTGTCCTGCACTTCACGCCGCACGTCCGGGCTGGTGCTTGCGATAACCGAGGCAGTCGGCTGACGCAGGGCAATTTCCTTGGCCAGATTGGGGCCACTGAGCACGCCGATGCGGGAGCCTGAGCATTCCTCCTGCAGAACCTGACTCATCAGTTTGAATCCATCGGCCTCAATGCCCTTGGTCGTGCTGACAAGGATCTGCTCAGGACGCAGCATCGATTTGCAGGAGTGCACGACTTCCCGGAACGATTTGCTCGGAATTGCCACGAAGACTATTTCAGCATCGGACAATGCCTCTGCCAAATCAGTCGTCGCCTGAACCCCTTCATTCAATTCGCAGCCGGGCAGGTACCGCGCGTTCGTGCGGGTGCGCCGGATCTCCGCCACCACTTCCTGACTGCGCATCCACAGCCAGGCCTTGTGACCGTTTTCAGTGACGATGTTGGCGATTGCAGTGCCGAAACTGCCGCCGCCCAGCACTGCGATCGTCGTGGAATCCGTCATGTGGAAGGACCTCCCCTTATGGCACCGCGACCCGTTTCGAAAACAGCGCGGCGCACCTTCTTCTCTCATATCCCGGTAACAGTAGCACCTCCACCCGGAATGCAGTACCGGCACTGCGAAAGTGCTCCGCGTTCTCTATTCTCTGGGTACCAGAATACGAGAGGAACTTCATTTTGACCGCAACAACACTCTGTGTGGCAGCCGCTGGCGTGTTCCTGATGACCGGCCTGCTCACCGGCCTGTGGAAGTATCTGTGCATGCATCGTTCGGCAGAGGCGGAAGCCCCCTACTATGTGAATATCGCCCATCGCGCCTCGCTCATGTATGCATTCGCCGCGCTCGTCATGGCAGAACTGGCCGCGGGCAGCGCCTGGTCCGAAGCCACCAACCGGATCGCCGCACTGGTTCCGCTGATTTTCTTTGCGCTGGCTATCGGCATCTATGTGCTGCATGGCGTGCTGCGCGATACGGACAACCAGCTGAAACGGCCCCACCGACTCGGCCAGGGCACGCTGCCGGTCTGGACGATCGCAGCATTCATGCTGGCACTCGCTCTGGGCGAAATCGGTGGCGTCGGGATTCTGCTGGCCGGCTACCTGGCCGGCGCGTGAATTTCCTGCCGATACGCCCGCTACCGCCGCTGTGCGCAAGCCTGCCTATAATTCAGCGTGTCCGGCACAAAGACAAAAAACGGATATTTTATTTTTCTCAGGGGGAGAATCTGCCATGTATCGCACCATGTATCCGTGGATCGCGGGCGCTGTCCTGCTGTCATCTGCAGCCGCACAGGCGGAAGTGACTGCCACGGTCAGCCTCACCACCGACTACCTCTTTGACGGCGTGAGCCAGACCCAGGGCGATCCCGCCCTCCAGGGCAGCATCGATTATGCCCACGAAGACGGCTGGTATGCCGGCGTCTGGGCATCCAACGTGAATTACGCCCTGTCGCCGGATTACCGGGCTGAAGTGGACTATTACATCGGTTACGCCGGTGAAAAAGACGGCATCGGCTATGACATCTCCTGGCTGCGTTACACCTACCCTGGCCTGACCGATGCAGCGGACGTCGACTACAACGAAGTGCGTCTGGCGCTGTCGAAACGAAATACCACGCTCACCATGTGGCGCTCCGGGGATTATGCCAATTCCGGGACCCACAGTTTCATCTGGAAAATCAATCACGACATTGAACTGAACAAGGGAGTGACGATGCACCTGGAGTACGATCAGACGCAGACCAAGGACAATATCGGCGCCCTGCCCAATGGCGAGGACCGCGTCAGCCACTATCGCATCGGCTTCTCCAGGGACTTCTCAGGAACTACCCTTGACATCAGCTATCATAATCATTCAGAGGACAGTGCAGCGTTTCACGTTGCGCAGCCCACCTGGGCGGCGACGATCAGCAGAACGTTCACGCTGCTTGATTGATGGCAAACCACAGGTAGTACAACGCGCCATGAAAGCGATCTCCCGTCTGTTCATCCCACTGCTTTTTGCATTGTCGGGCACACCCTCGGCCCAGGCTGCTGAAACCACCGCCATGAAGTGTCCGCAGCCGACCCCGGTGACGCTGGCCAGTCTGGAATGGGAGCCCTATATCGGCCCCAACATGCCCAAGAACGGGTACGTGTATGCCCTGGTGGAAGCAGCATTTCAGCGGATGGGTTGCCATATTGATGTCGCCTTTCTGCCCTGGGCGCGGGCGCTCAGCGTCAGCGAACAGGGTGTGCGTGACGGTTTGTTCCCGGAGTACTTTGACGAGAGTCGCAAGGACAAGTTCGCGTTTTCCGAGC
>JBFKXW010000228.1:0-5130 GCA_041637915.1 Pseudomonadales bacterium
GCTCCAGCGCGGACAGATCGTCCCACGGACAGCGGACGAAGCCGCCTAGCAGGGGCTCGAAGCCGGCCTGCGCCCTGCGGTTGCCGGTCGCGGTGAGGGTGGCCATGGTGCGTCCGTGGAAGGCGTTCTCCATGACAACAATCTGCGGTGCAGAGACACCCTGTTGGTGGCCATACAGCCGCGCCAGCTTGATGGCCGCCTCGTTGGCTTCCGCGCCGGAATTACAGAAAAAGGCGCGCTCCATGCCGGTGTGCGTTGCCAGTGCATCCGCCAGGGCTTCCTGCGCAGGCACCCGGTACAGGTTGGACGTGTGCAGCAACCGCCCGGCCTGCTCCTGCAGAGCTGCGGTGAACGCCGGGTGCGCGTGCCCCAGTACGGTGACGGCGAGGCCGCCGATTGCGTCCAGATAGCGGTGCCCGTCTGTGTCGTACAGCCAGGACCCCTCGCCACGCTCAAAGGCGATTTCTTACCGGGCGTAGTTCCGCATGAGATGGTTGGCGCTCATGCCCATTTCCACCAGTTTTCCGCGGGCCAAATGAAATCGGCAGCGAATGCTGCCGAAAAACCAAGCAGCGGATGTTATAGAGAAAAACGTATGGCCGCAATGTCCCGGAGCAGTTCTGCAGGGGCCCGCCTCGACCCGGTCGGCCTGAGCCTGTTTGCCCATCGGCTGGTGGCAGTTTGTGAGGAAATGGGCACGGTGCTGCGGCGCTCGGCGTTCTCTCCCAACATCCGCGAGCGGCTGGATTTCTCCTGTGCCGTGTTCGATACAGCCGGCGAACTGTGTGCCCAGGCGGCGCATATCCCGGTGCATCTGGGTAGCATGGCGTGGGCGATGCGTGACCTGGTGCATGCGAACGACTGGGCACCGGGTGACTGCCTGATGCTCAACGACCCGTTCCTCGGTGGCACGCACCTACCGGATGTCACCCTGATTTCGCCATTCTTTCTGGAGGGGCGGCTGAGCGGATTTGTGGCCAACCGTGCCCATCATGCGAATATCGGCGGCTCCGCGCCGGGCTCCATGCCGCTGGCCCGGCAGATCGACGAGGAAGGCGTGATGATCCCGCCCATGCTGCTCAGCCGGGGCGGTGGGGTGACTGGTGCTGCCCGCTCGCTGCTGGCCCCATTGGTCGAGCAGGCGGGCGAGGTGCTTCCCGGTGACTTCAGTGCGCAATGGGCGGCAAATCGTTGTGGTCTGGAGCGCCTGGCAGCGCTGACACAGGGCTTCTCGGGCGCGCGCTGGGCGGCGGCTCTGGAACAGGTGAACCGGCATGGCGAGCGGCTGGCAGCGCGCGCCCTGCGGCGGATTCCAGCGGGATGCTACTCTTTTTCGGACTGGATGGAGGACGATGGTGTCGGCGGTGAGGATCTGCAGATTTGCGTACAGATCGAGGTGCAGGACGGCAGGATCGACGTCGACTTTACCGGCACTGCGGCGCGGTCGGCGGGGAACATCAATTGCCCGATGCCGGTCACAGCTGCAGCGGTGTTCTATGTGTTCCGCTGCCTGATGCCGCCAGAGACCCCTGCCTGCAGCGGAGTCATGCGCAACATTCGGATCACGGCGCCAGCGGGTACACTGGTGCACGCGCAGTCGCCCGCCGCGGTGGCCGCCGGTAACGTCGAAACCTCCATGCGCATCGTCGATGTGCTGCTGGGGGCGCTTGCGACAGCGCTTCCGGATCAGGTGCCGGCCGCCAGCCAGGGCACCATGAACAATCTCGCCATGGGGGCGCCTGGAGATGGCGCACAGCGTGGCTGGGACTATTACGAGACCCTCGGTGGTGGCGCAGGAGCCGCACCGCAGGGGCCCGGTCGGTCCGCCGTGCAGACCCACATGACCAACACCCTGAACACACCGGTGGAAGTGCTGGAGTCGCAGTATCCGTTGCGGGTGCTGCGGTACGGGGTGTGGCAGGGCAGTGGCGGTCGTGGGCGGCATGCAGGCGGCAATGGCCTGGAGCGGGAATACCAGTTTCTGGCGCCGGCAACCGCCACGCTACTGACCGAGCGACGTCGGCTTGCCCCCTGGGGTCTGTGCGGGGGCGGGCCCGGCCAGCCGGGGGAGAACTGGCTCAACGATGTGCCGGTCGGCGGCAAGGCCACATTGCAGGTCAAACCGGGGGATCGCTTGCTGCTCCGAACGCCGGGCGGCGGGGGGCACGGAAGCGACTGATCGCGTCAGAACCCATGTGCCGGTAAAATAGGGAACCAACGAGACTGTTTCAGGTTCCGTGTTGCCGCTGTGCGGCGGGAATCGAGGTGAACCAAACCACTGGAGAGACGCCCCGTTGCGGCGCTTCTGAGTTAGCAAAAGAGGAATTTTGACCATGGATATCATGGATACCATTCGCGAGCAGATCGAATCCAACTCGATATTGCTTTACATGAAGGGTTCACCGCAGATGCCGCAATGTGGGTTTTCCGCGCGGGCCGTGCAGGCGCTGATGGCCTGCGGGAAACCGTTTGCGTTCGTGGACATTCTTCAGAATCCCGAGATTCGCTCCAACCTGCACCGTTACGCGGACTGGCCGACGTTCCCGCAGCTTTATGTAAACGGTGAATTGGTGGGTGGCAGCGATATCGTGCTGGAGATGTATGAGAGCGGCGAGTTGAAAACGCTGATCGAGCAGGTGGTCGCGGATCAGGATCCAACGCCAGCCGAAGGTTGATCCCTAGAATCCCTAGAACAGCATGACGCCGTCGTCCTCTCCGGCGGCGTCATCACCTCCGCCAGCGCTGTGCAACGCATGCTGTTCCGGTGTGGTGTAGGCCGCCTTCATGGTGCGTCGCCATTCCTTGACATCGGGCGGGCGCGGCGCGGTGCCGCGGCGCATGTCGATGTTGCCTTGCCGAAGTTGCGCCGCCACATAATCGATATTGTCTTCCACGTGCGAAATGATCTGCGTGACGCGGTCCTGAAACTGCATGTCCGCCATGATGCCCTGAATTTCGCTGGTCATGTCGATGCTGACATTCACCAGCAAGGTGGAGGTCAATTCCAGGGTGTCTGATGCGATCTGGTAGCGATCGAGTACCACCTCGATGGATTCCTCGGATTCCTTGAGCAGCTTGCTTTCCTTTTCCGCGGATTCTTTTGCCGAAGAGAGGGTCGCGCCAATGTGACGCTGAATATCATTGGCTTTGCCAATGATATTCTGGCCGGTTTCTTCCGCCACCTTCGCCAGTGTGCGTACTTCGTCCGCTACCACCGCGAAGCCACGTCCGGCTTCCCCGGCGCGTGCCGCCTCGATGGCGGCATTCAGTGCCAGCAGGTCCGTTTGTTTCGCAACCTTGTCCACACCTTCGGCCATGCGCCGCAAGTCATCGGTAAACTGCTCCAGCGTCTCGATTTTCTGCATCGCATCGTTTTTCATGATGAGCGAGTCACGTAACGCATCAGCCACATTGCGCAGGCGTTGCATCATGTCCTTGGCGTCTGCTTGCAGGTCTGAGTCCTGACCTTCCAGTGAATTGACGACCGAGCCGTCTTCCGCGGTCTGCGTCTTCTTGATTGCGTCCATGTTCATGGCGATTTCGGCAAAGCGCTCCGACAGAGAGTTCATGGCGGAGATCAACTGCTCATTGACGCTTACAAGCTGTTTGCGCCAGATTGGCAGGGCTTCCAGAAAAAGCTTCTCCAGCACCTCGTGATAACCGTCGGTTTGTTCATTGCGAACCCGGCCGGTAGCAGCCTCGCCTACCTGCAGTTCAAGTGCCTGCAGATGGGCGCGCAGTTTGGGTCCGAGTCGACCCAGCACGACCCAGGAATACAGCGCCAGCAACAGGAGCAGCCCGCCGGCGACGCCGGCAAGTATGCTCTGGTCCTGCCAGGCCGCCAGCAGGGCCAGGGTTGCGGGCGCTGCCATCGCGCCAGGTAACCACCAGGGCGGTTCGAACTGTTTCGTATTCATGGCCGGCTCCGATGCAAATCCCGATTCGTGCCGTCAGGACGGAAGAATTGTCTCAAGAATAGCAGAGCCCCCGAACGCGAGGAGGCGTCCGGGGGCAAGATCAGAGATGGGAGTCGGTGGTGGGGCTGGCCAGGTGCCGGGCTATTGTTTTGGCAACTCGCCGCAGTTCGAGAGTCCGTCTTCGCCCAGAGAGAATGCTTCCTTCAGCGGGCGCCCGTCGAAGAGGGGCTCTGATTCGATGAGGACCGGTTCAGCCGTGTTGGGGTCGGTGCGGAACGTTTCCTCTGCCAGGGGCATGCCGAACAGCCAGGCGACCGTTGGTGCGATGTCCAGGTTTTCAGACTGCTCCGGCGCGCGTTCCTCGTGCGGCAGTTCGCCCGGCGAGGTGATTTCCTGGGCGACCAGCGGGCCAAAGCCACCGGACACCAGCATGGTGTTGTGCAGGGTCGGCTTGTGTCCATGGTTGCCGGGAATGAAGTTGTTGTCGGAAAAGCTGGAGGACAGCGGCCGCGCAAACCGGTAGCCCTCGCTGGCGCTGAGCACGATGTCGCCGAAGTTTTCATGGCCGGAGTTGTAGTGTTCCGGCAGCAGGTTGGCGCGGATGTACCGGCGCGCGGCATTGCTCAACTTGCCACGTACCGTGGGCGGCGGCATCCGGGTGAACCAGCCGCCTTCCACCCCGGTGACCTCCAGCAGCTTGGCATGCTCCAGCGCAGCGAGTTCCCAACTCTCGGCGCTGGTCGGATCCAGCAGATAGATGCTGTCGGTGCCGCCATTCAGCACTTCCAGGAAGTGTTCTTCATTCAATACTTTCTCGCCCGGGTTGTGCGGATTGAACTCGCTGGTCAGCCCGATCAGACGATCCGGTGTGGACCAGTCCATACCATGGTCACTGTTCACAATCAGGACCGTTGAATCCCAGCGATTGGCATCCTTCAGGGCCTGCACCAGCGAACCGATGATCAGGTCGGTGTCCACCAGGACCGCCTTGCGTTCCAGGGCACTGCTTCCGAGGGCGGCACCTGTCTCGGCCACATGCCCCATGCGATCGACCTGGCCGAAGTTGATGAACATGAAATTCACGTCGGGCAGGGCGTCCAGTGCAGCTTGCAGCGTGGTGCGGTCGGGCACCAGTCCGGCCTCCGGGATGAAGGTGGGGTGGTCCGTGGGTACAAAGTGAATATCCGGTTGGTGGGCATGCTTGGGTCGCGAA
>JBFKXW010000229.1:0-5119 GCA_041637915.1 Pseudomonadales bacterium
CTGCTGACGGAACGCACGCGTTGCTCCCGGTGGAAACATCTGCTGAATGCCCAGTTGGAACTGGGTCATGGGCTCCTGATCCCGATCAAACGTGTCCACCGGGAAATTCATTCCACCAAACCGGAGTACCGGATCGGGAAGCTGCCCGGCCGCGACGGCGCTGGCCCGGGATGCCGCGGCCAGGTGGGCATGCCGGGCAGCGCCCGGATCCATGCGTGCGGCGATTTCCAGGGCTCGTTGCAAGGTGAGTATTTCACTGTGGGCGGGAGCACTCAGGGATAGCAGCGCTGCGAGCAGCACCCACTGCGGGATAACAGGTCGAAAATCCATGACGGCAGTTCCAAAACCAGTGATGAAATGGCCACGCGCAGGGCACGGCAGTGCAGGGCGTGCCAACAGGCACGCCAGGTTTCAGATCACTCGGGGAGGGTGTCGGGGCGGGTCGGACTGGCGGAGTGGGATGCCCACAGTTACGGCGTGTGCAGGGCAAGCGCCGGCAAAGGGTTCGCTCTGGTGTGGACTGGAGATCAGGCTGGCGCCGGAAGTCGCGCAGTTCAGTTCACAGGGCTCGTCGCAGTCTGAATCGCAACAGGCCGCTTCGGACGAGGCATCCCCCTGCATCATCGCACTGTCACCGGTGCAGGGCGGGTCGGCGAGCACGGGCTGAGAGGCCGCCAGGTAGAGCGTCATCCACATCAGCGTGAAGGCAGCGATTTTCGCGATCATACGTTGAGTGTAGCCCCGTACCTGGGTCCAGGGTCAAGCGCATTTTGCCTGCCAGGCTTACGGGCAGACAGGCCGGAGCGCGAGCCGGGGCCTTTCTCAGGACGGGTATGGCAGGCGGGTGCGAATGACGTTGCACGGCGGGGAAAACCGACGGGTTCTGCGCGGGCTGTTTCGTTCCTGTCTATCCTGCCAGTCTGAAGAACAAACTGCATGGAGGAAGATCGCGTGAGCATGCGAGCACCCTGGTTCTTCTTATTCCTGCTCATGGCGAGTACGCATGTGCAGGCGTTCCGACCCAACATCGTCCTGTTGATCGGGGATGATGTTGGTTTCAGTGATGTCGGTGCCTACGGGAGCGAGATTCACACGCCGCACCTGGATGCGCTGGCGCGGGAAGGCACGATTTTCTCCAATTACCATACGACGGCATCCTGTTCCCCGACGCGCTCCATGTTAATGACCGGTGTCGATACGCACCGAAACGGTCTGGGCAACATGGCAATTGTTTCGCCAGAAGAACACAAGGGGAAGCCGGGATACGAGGGATACCTGAATGACCGCGTGGTGACCGTGGCGGAGATGCTCCGGCAGAACGGCTACCACACCTACCATGTGGGCAAGTGGCATCTGGGTATCCAGCCGGAGAAGCGCCCCTTCCACAGAGGGTTTGAGCGCACGATCGCGCTGGGTGATACCGGGGCCGACAACTGGGAGCAACGCAGTTATCTGCCCGTCTACGACAAGGCACACTGGTACGCCGACGGCATCGAGCATCAACTGCCGGACGACTTTTACTCTTCCAGGTATTTTATCGACAAGACGATCGAGTTTATCGACAGCTTTCATGGCGATGGAAAACCATTCTTCGCGTATGTGGGGTTTCAGGCGGTACACATTCCTTTGCAGGCGCCGAAAGAGTTCATTGAGAAATACCAGGACACCTATCAGGAGGGCTGGACAAAACTCCGGCGCCAGCGCCGGGATCGCGCGGCAGAGAAGGGACTGGTCCCCGTCGACGCGCCGTACGTCGAAATGGATTCCACCCGGGACTGGAATGCGCTGACACCGGAGCAGAAGGCATACAACGCACGCCTGATGGCGGTGTACGCCGGCATGATGGATGCCATGGATCACCACATCGGCCGACTGGTTGCGCATCTGAAGAAGATCGGCGAGTACGAGAATACCGTGTTCATCTTCCTTTCCGACAATGGCGCAGAACCCAGTGACCCCCTGGCGAATCCGCGGTTCGCAGCCTGGGCGAAACTGAACTATTCCACCAATCTGGAAGATCTGGGCGCCAAAGGTTCCTACGCCGCCCTCGGCCCGAGTTGGGCCAGTTCTGCTGCCGCACCGCTGGCCTTTTTCAAGTTCTGGGCAGGAGAGGGTGGTGTCCGCGTGCCACTGATCGTGACCTGGCCCGGCAGGATTCCCGCTGGCCGAATTGATCACAGTTTTGCGCACGTGAAAGACCTCATGCCGACGATGCTGGAACTCTCCGGTACGCCCGACCATGGCGGCCGCTACGCGGGTCGTTCCGTGGAGCCCATCACCGGCAGCAGTTTGTTGCCGGTGTTGCGCGGTGAAGCGGTGCGGACCCATGCACCGGACAAGCCGATCGGGTATGAGCTGGCCGGCAATGCGGCGCTGTACAAGGGAAACTACAAGCTGGTGCGGAACCTGCCTCCGCTGGGGGACGGGCAGTGGTACCTGTATGACATCGTCCGGGACCCGGGGGAAACAACAGATCTGCGCGATGCCGAGCCAGCCCGGTATGCAGAGATGCTGGATGATTACGCAGCCTATGAAAAGGAGAACAATGTGCTCCCCATGCCTGCGGGGTACAGTTATCTGGAGCAGGCACTGAAATACTCCCAGCAGGCGCTGTTGGCGCGCTGGTGGCCGCGCTTGCTGGCCATCCCGCTCGTGGTGCTCTTTCTGTTCGCACTCTGGCAACGACGTTCAGCCTTATTCCTGTCCTGAGCGAGGGCCCCGCATGAACAAGGGTGGTTCGATGACTGATCGTATATTTCGTCTGGGTTTTCTGCTCGCGGGTATCACCAATATTGTGGGGATCCTGCTGATCACGAGATGGTGGACCTCCGATACGTTGCGCACGGCGGATCCTGCGGCGTTCTCTGATTTCGGCGTGCTGATGATCATCGTCTGGGGCCTGGCCTACATCGGGACTTCTGACTTCTGCACCCGGGCGGTTTTCCTGCCGCTGGTGTTCGCGATTGAGAAACTGGCGTATACGATCAATTGGGCATTCTGGATGCGCGATCATTCCGCAGAGATTGAACGGATCGCGCCAACGGACCCGCTGGGGGCCTTCTTTCTGCAGTCGTATGGCCTGAATGATGGGGCCTATGGATTGTTCTTCCTTGTCGTTGCCGTGGCGAACGCGCGCCGCAGCGCCTGAATATCAGAATTTTCAAGTCTTTCCGCTGTGGGGAGAGCCCGGGCAGCAGAGAGCCAGGGGTTACGTGACGCTGCGTAGGGCGGGCTGCAGGTGCGCTTCTGCTGACTGTGGTTTGCACACCGCAGTGCCGCGTCCGAAATGACCCGTGTGATTTTTGGTTGTGGCGATATCATGCATGGGCCTTCCCGACACGGGTGACACGGACCGCCGCTTTCTGTCCGGCGTCAGCCCATGCACTCGCTTGACGGCGTAGAAAACAATATGGCAGTGTTAATGCCAGTTTATACGCGGTGGTGCCCGTCATCGCCCGCTCACCCAGTGGAGGCCTTACGCGATGGATCTTTCCTTTACCCCCGAAGACGAATCATTCCGCCAGGAAGTGCGGACCTGGCTGGAGGCGAACGTACCCGCCGTGCGCTCCAGCCTGACCATGAGCCGCGAGGACGAACTGGCCTGGCAGGCCAGGCTCGCATCCAGGGGTTGGCTGGCCACCGCGTGGCCGAAAGAATATGGCGGTCCGGGCTGGACCCCCACACAACGCTATATCTGGGATGAAGAGTGCGCGCGGGCCAACGCGCCGTACACCAGCGTATTTGGTCTGACCATGTGCGGCCCGGTGATCATGGCGTTCGGCACGGATGAGCAGAAAGCTGAGCATCTGCCCCATATTGCGAACGGAACCCGGCTCTGGTGCCAGGGCTACTCCGAACCAGGTGCCGGGTCTGACCTGGCTTCCCTGAAAACCAAAGCGGAACGGGATGGCGACGAGTACATCGTCAATGGCCAGAAAATCTGGAACACCGCGGCACACATCGCCGACTGGGTGTTTTGCCTGGTGCGCACCGCGAAAACGGAACGCAAGCAGGAAGGCATTTCCTTCCTGCTGATTGACATGAAGACGCCGGGCATCGAGGTGCGTCCTATTCGCAGCATCGACGGCGAGCATCACCTCAACGAGATTTTCTTCGAAGATGTCCGGGTGCCGGTCCGCAATCGGGTGGGTGAGGAAGGCAAGGGCTGGACCATTGCGAAGTTCCTGCTCGGGCACGAGCGGACCAGTATTGCCGGTGTGCCCATTCACAAGGCGCGGCTGGCGCACATGCGCGAGCTGGTGGCAGCGGATCCGCACCTTGCGCACGACCCGCGTGTGGAGGAGGAGCTGGCTGCCTTTGAAGTGGATCTGATGGCTTTGGAGTTCACGAACCTGCGCGCACTGGAGCGAGCGCACAAAGGTGTGCCGCCTGGTCCGGAAAGTTCCGGCCTGAAAATCAAGGGCACGGAGCTGGGGCAGGCGATGGAGGAGTACATGATGGAGATGGGTGCCTGGGATGCTCTCCCCTGGCAGTCCGGGCACAACGCGGGACAGCCCTATGAACGCGCCGTGCCGTTCTACAACATCGGTCGCGCCAGCACAATTTACGGTGGCAGCAACGAAATCCAGCGCAACGTGCTGGCCAAATTCGCACTCGGACTGGGGGGCTGATCCATGGACTTTTCAATGAGTGAGGAGCAGAACCTGCTGAAGACCAGCGTTGCCCGGTATCTGCGCGAGGCATACACCTTTGAGGATTATCTTTCTGCGGTGGCGGCCCCGCAGGGTATGAAGGAGGGCGCCTGGACGCAGATGGCGGAGATGGGCTGGCTCGGGCTGACGTTCCCGGAGACAGCGGGGGGACTGGAACTGGGTCCGATCGAGTTGCTGTCCCTCGCAGAGGAGTTTGGTCGCGGCAATTGTGTCGAGCCTTTTCTGGCGAACGTGGTGCTTGCCGGTCGATTGCTGGCGACTTCTGGCGACGCCGGTCTGGAGCCGCTACAGAAAATGGTCGCCGGAGAATTGCAGCTGGCGCTCGGCTGCTATGAGTCCGCGGGTCGCTATCATCCCCTGCATTGTGAGACCCGCGCCTTTGAAACGGCCGATGGGTGGAAGCTGAACGGCCACAAGCAGTGTGTACTGAACGCACCCAATGCAGA
>JBFKXW010000230.1:0-5109 GCA_041637915.1 Pseudomonadales bacterium
GGCGTCGCGCATCATCTGGTATTCCTTGTCGGTCAGCGTCAGGGCCGGCGCCACCGTGATGGAATCGCCGGTATGCACGCCCATCGGGTCGAAGTTCTCGATCGAGCAGACGATGATGCAGTTGTCGTTGCGGTCCCGCACGACTTCCATCTCGTACTCTTTCCAACCGATCAGCGATTCGTCGATCAGCAGTTCGTTGGTAGGCGACAGGTCGAGCCCACGCTCACAGATCTCGATGAATTCCTCGCGGTTGTAGGCAATACCGCCGCCTGATCCACCCAGTGTGAACGACGGCCGGATGATGCTTGGAAAACCGAGCGCCGCCTGCACCTGTAATGCTTCCTCCATGCTGTGCGCAATGGCGGAACGCGGAGTCTCCAGGCCGATGGCCTTCATCGCCTGATCGAAGCGCTCCCGGTCTTCGGCCTTGTCGATGGCATCACGCGAGGCACCGATCAGCTGCACGTCGAATTTCTCGAGGATGCCTTCACGCGCCAGATCCAGCGCAGTGTTCAGACCGGTCTGGCCACCCATGGTGGGCAGTACCGCATCCGGGCGCTCCTTTTCGATAATGCGGGCCACTGTCTGCCAGGTCACCGGCTCGATGTAGGTGGCATCGGCCATCGCCGGGTCGGTCATGATGGTCGCCGGGTTCGAGTTCACGAGAATGACGCGGTAGCCTTCCTCGCGCAGCGCCTTGCAGGCCTGGGCACCGGAATAATCGAATTCACAGGCCTGCCCGATGATGATCGGGCCTGCACCAATGATCAGTATGCTCTCGATGTCTCTACGCGCCGGCATGACTCAGCTCACCTCCGCACGGCGCGCGCGCATGTGTTCAATGAACGGATCAAACAGGACCCCCGCCTCATGCGGCCCGGGGCTGGCCTCGGGGTGCCCCTGAAAACTGTAGGCAGGCCGGTCTTTCAGCCGGATGCCCTGCAGGCTGCCATCGAACAGGGACACATGCGTCACCTCAACGTTGTCGGGCAGGGAATCGGCGTCCACGGCAAATCCATGGTTCTGGCTGGTGATCATCACCACCTTGTCGGAAATGCGCTGCACCGGGTGATTGGCACCGTGATGGCCAAACTTCATCTTCAGGCTCTGCCCGCCGACCGCCAGCCCCAGCAACTGATGCCCGAGGCAGATGCCGAACAGCGGCATGCGCTGCTCCAGCAGGGTCCGGATCGCGGCAACCGCGTAGTCACAGGGTTCCGGATCACCAGGGCCATTGGAAAGGAACACACCATCCGGTTGGAGCGCCAGCACCTGTTCCACCGGTGTGGTCGCGGGCACCACGGTCACTGCGCAGCCCCGATCCGTCAGCATGCGCAGGATGTTGCGCTTGACACCAAAGTCATAGGCCACGACCCGGAACTCGGGCGCCGCTTCCGGCCGGCGATGCCCGCTCCCCAGCACCCAGCTTCCTTCCTGCCAATCGTATTGCTCGGCCGTGGTCACCTCTTTGGCCAGATCCATCCCCTGCAAGCCGGGGAAAGCCTGCGCCTCGCGCAGTGCGAGCGCACGACCGGCTTCCGTGCCGGCCTCGGCAGTGGTCAGCAGGCAGCCATTCTGGGCGCCCTTCTCACGCAGGATACTGGTCAGCTGGCGTGTATCGATGCCAGCGATTCCGGGGATGCCACGCTCAGCCATCCATTCATCGAGGCCGTTCTCGGCCCGCCAGCTACTGTGGCGACGCGGCACATCGCGCACGATCAGGCCCGCGGACCACACCCGTGCGCACTCCTCGTCTTCTGCGTTCATGCCGGTATTACCGATATGCGGCACGGTTAGTGTGATCAGCTGCCGCGCATAGGAAGGATCCGTCAGAATTTCCTGATATCCGGTAATGGACGTATTGAAAACGACTTCCCCGCTGGAGCAGGTAGCTGCTCCCACGCGGTTCCCCTCAAAGGTGGTGCCATCTGCAAGCACCAGGAGGGCCGGATCAGGCACTGGGCGACCTCCAGGTCATTGGTTTTACGGGCGCGCTCGAAAAAAAGCGGAACGAAGACTGGCCTCATTCCGCTCTTTACATGTATCCATCGAGTACTTCGCGTTAGCTCTCCGCCCGAACCGTTGGCACAAGCGGAATTTGGCGCGGATTTTACCCAGCCGTCGGGCATGCGTCCAGCGTATGAGGGCAGATCAACCCGGATTCAGGCCCAGCACATCGCGCATGTCGTACAAACCACTGTCCCGACCCATAGCCCAATGCGCGGCACGCACAGCGCCGGCTGCGAAGGTCATCCGGCTGGTTGCCTTGTGGGTGATCTCCACCCGCTCGCCATCCATGCAGAACATGACCGTGTGCTCCCCCACGATATCCCCGCCCCGGATGACCTGAAAGCCAATCTCATCCCGGGTGCGTTCGCCGGTCTGTCCGGCCCGGCCATGGCGGGCCACTGCGTCCAGATCACGACCCAGCGCGTTGGCCACCACCTCTGCCATGCGCAACGCGGTTCCGGATGGCGCATCCTTCTTGTGGCGGTGGTGCGCCTCGAGGACCTCGATATCCGCGGAATCCCCCACCGTCTCGGCAGCCACCTCCAGCAGGCGATAGCAAAGGTTCACCCCGACACTCATGTTGGGCGCGGCCACAACGGCAATCTCCCGGGCTGACGCCTCGATCTGCGCAAGCTGCGTATCGCTGAACCCGGTAGTTCCGATCACAATGCGCTTCCCGGCACCGATGCACTGACGCAGGTGCATCATGGCGAGGTTGGGCGCCGTGAAGTCGATCAGCACATCGAAATCGCCCAGCACACTGTTCAGGTCGCCGGTGGTTTTCACGCCGCGGCGCGACGTCCCGGCCACTTCACCCACATCCAGCCCGTACAGGGGGCTGTCGGGGCGTACCGTGGCTGCCGTAAGCTGGGCGTTCGGATCCGCCTCCACGGCCTGGACCAACATCTTGCCCATCCGTCCGGCAGCGCCGGCAACCGCGATACGGACCGGAATGGTCAAAACTTCATCTCGTCAAAGAAGTTCTTCACGCTGTCCAGCCAGCTGTTGCTCTGCGGCGAATGCTTCTTGTTTTCCCGCAGGCTGTCGCGGAACTTTTTGAGCAGTTCCTTCTGTTCCTTGCCAAGGTTGACCGGTGTTTCGACCACGACCCGGCACATCAGGTCGCCGGGCGCGCCACCCCGCACAGGGGTAACTCCCTTGCCGCGCAGACGGAACAGTTTCCCGGTCTGCGTTTCCGGCGGAATCTTCAGTTTTACGCGGCCATCCAGCGTCGGGACTTCCAGCTCACCGCCCAGGCAGGCATCCGCAAAATTGATCGGGACTTCGCAGGACAGGTTTCTCCCGTCGCGCTCGAAAATCTTGTGATCCCGCACCATGACCTGCACGTACAGATCGCCGGAAGGCCCCCCGCGCGGCCCGGCCTCCCCTTCACCCGCCAGACGGATGCGATCTCCGGAATCGACACCCGCCGGCACCTTGACCGACAGCGTCTTTTCTTTTTCCACCCGACCAGCCCCGTGGCAGGTATCGCAGGGTGACGTGATGATGCTGCCCTGACCGCGACAGCGAGGACAGGTCTGCTGAATGGAAAAGAAGCCCTGCTGCATGCGCACCTGGCCGGCACCATTACAGGTGCTGCAAGTCGCCGGCGTCGTACCTTTACGCGAACCGTTGCCATCACAGGCCTCACAGCTGTGCATGGTCGGCACACGGATTTTCACTTCGGTGCCCTTGACCACCTCTTCCAGGTCCAGCTCCAGCGTGTAGCGCAGATCAGAACCACGCTGTGCCTGGCTGCGGCCACCGCCACCGCGGCCACCCCCCGCTGCTGCGCCGAAAATATCGCCGAACACATCGCCGAAGATGTCTGAGAACGAGCCACCGTTGAAGCCCCCGCCTCCGCCGCCCGCCATACCTTCCACACCGGCATGACCGAACTGATCGTAAGCAGCCTTCTTCTCGGAGTCGGTCAGCACCTCGTAGGCCTCCGAGAGCTCCTTGAATTTTTCTTCCGCCGCACTGTCGTCGGGGTTGCGGTCCGGGTGGTACTTCATGGCCAGCTTGCGATAAGCCTTCTTGATGTCGGACTCGCTCGCACCGCGGGCAACCCCGAGCACCTCGTAATAATCGCGCTTGGCCATCGTGTTCGCTTGCACTCTCTTCTTTCAACCCTTGGATGTAGACCGGAACGTATCCGGGATCGTCCAAAGCGCTGCCGACGCTGATCGCCGTTCAGCGAGCCCTACACAGGAACGAGGCGCGGAGCTGAATCAGCTTCGCGCCCCGCCCGTTTCCCACACACGCGCCCCCGCGGGGGTGCGCTCGCGACTCGCGCCGCCGTTACTTGTTGTCTTCCTTCACTTCCTCGAACTCGGCATCCACCGCGTCCTTGTCGCCTGCATCGGCACTGTCAGCCTGCGCGCTGGCGTCCTGTTGCGTCGCGTCTGCGCCGCCTGCCTGCGCCTGCTGCTCGGCGTACATCTTCTGCGCCATGCTGGCAGATGCTTCCGTCAGCTTCTTGATGCCCGCCTCGATCGCATCCTTGTCCGTGCCCTTGATGGCCTCCTCCAGTTCTCCGGCGGCGGCTTCAATCGCACTTTTCTCTTCCGCAGTGACTTTGTCACCGGCTTCCTCGACCGTCTTGCGGGTGGCGTGAATCAGACCATCTGCCTGATTCTTCAGCCCTACCAGTTCTTCAAACCTGCGGTCTTCCTCAGCATGCGACTCGGCATCCTTGACCATCCGCTCGATCTCATCGTCGGACAAACCGCTGGACGCCTTGATGACGATCGACTGCTCCTTGCCGGTCGCCTTGTCTTTCGCGGAGACATTCAGAATCCCGTTGGCATCAATATCGAAGCTCACTTCGATCTGCGGCATGCCGCGCGGCGCCGGCGGAATGTCGCTCAAGTCGAAGCGGCCGAGCGACTTGTTCTGCGCGGCCTGCTTGCGCTCGCCCTGAAGCACGTGGATCGTGACCGCCGTCTGGTTGTCGTCGGCCGTCGAGAAGACCTGTGTCTTCTTCGTCGGAATGGTCGTGTTCTTCTCGATGAGCACGCTCATCACCTGGCCGAGCGTCTCGATGCCGAGCGAGAGCGGCGTCACGTCGAGCAGGAGCACGTCCTTCACGTCGCCCGA
>JBFKXW010000231.1:0-5105 GCA_041637915.1 Pseudomonadales bacterium
AAGAAACTCCTGAGCAGTGCCGCGCCCTGGTATGCCGACCTCGCGGAACGCTACGACGTCTTGTACGAGGGGGAACTGATCGGCCGACTGATGCGCAGTGCGCAGTACAAGTCCGACCCGATTCATTTCAACGCGGCCGGATATCGGAAGATGGCGGAGGAGATTCGCGACCTGCTCGCGGAGCATGGCGCGTTATAAAAAGGCTGTTCCGGCAGCAGTTTCCGGTCTGTCGCGATGCCTTTGCACCGCCCGCGACGTTGCTGAAGACTCCTGTCCTGCTTCGCCCGCATCCTCCTCGCCACGGCTCGCCGCGATCACCTGGTGCCTCATCGGGCTCTCAGGATGCCTGGGTCGATCAGGCTTTCCTCTGAAAGTCTGGAGGTGCAGGTCTGCGCACGCCTAAAAGGGCAGGCGGCCCGCCACCCACTGGGAAATCCGCGGGAATGCGTAGGATTGCGCGCCACCCAGCACGGCATACCACGGGGCGACACGGGCCGGGCGCGTTTCAATAGCCTTTAAGATCCACGACCCGGCCTCGCGGGCACTGATGCCTTTCATGTGCTTGTAGTGTTTTGCCGCCGGCTGGATCATGGGTGTGTACACCAGTGGATAGTGCACGCTGGTCACGGTGATGCCTTTCTTGTTGAGTTCCGACCCGAGCGCCTTGGAAAAGCCTTCCAGCGCACATTTGGAGCCGATGTAGGCGGAGAAGCGCGGTGTTGGTACCAAGGTGCCCCAGGTCAGCACATTGATGATGTGTCCGCGTCGCTCCTCCAGCATGGCTGGCAGCAGGTTGCGCGTCAGGCGCAGCGGCGCGAAGTAATTGATCTGCATGCAGCGCTCGTAATCGTGAAAGCGCTCCAGTTGCTCGGTCACCTTGCGGCGGATGGAATGCCCGGCATTGTTGACGAGTACGTCGACCCGGCCATGCTGCGCAAGAATCTCCGTGGTGACTGCATCGATCGCATCCAGGTCGTAGAGGTCCACCGGGTAAACGGATGCCTGGCCGCCATTTTCCTCGATTTCCGTGCGCAGCGCTTCCAGTTCCTCCAGGCGGCGCGCCAGCGCGATCACGTGCGCGCCACGTTCACCGAGTTGCAGGGCTGCGGCTCGCCCGATGCCGCTGGAAGCGCCCGTAACGACGACGGTTTTCCCTTCGATTCGATGTCGTGCCATGCGCAATCTCTCCGTTCAGTCCGGGCCAAGACTACGGGAAAGCATCACCTCTGACTATCGGGAACGCGCCGGGGAGGCCGGCCGGCATCAGTTGCCAAACACGTCCTCCAGTTCATCCAGCGCCTCGCCCATATAGACCGCCATGCGCTGCAGGTGCGGGACTGTATCGCGGCAACCGGTCAGGCCGAAGTTCAGCGTGTCCGCATAGGAAACGCAGGTGATGTTCACGCCCTGGCCATGCGGGATCAACGAGACGGGGTAGGTTGCCTCGAGTCGGGCGCCGTCGTAGTACAGCGACTCCTGTGGGCCCGGGACGTTGGAGATGGTGGCATTGAAAACTGACCGCATGCGTCCGCCGAGGCCGGTGGCCAATTGCAGCATGAACGGCGCCATGATCAGCGACGTGTACTGCTGGAGGGCCGCTTTCGGCAGGCTCTGCAGATGCTCCTTGGCGCTTTGCACGGACTTCTGAATGGCGCGCAGCCGTTTCACCGGGTTGGCAATGTTCGTGCCCAGGCTGACCATGATGAAGCTGATCGCGTTGCCGGTGCCCTGGTCATCGGCAGGGCGCACGTTCACCGGGAGGCCGGCCGTCAATGGTTCCTTGGGCAGCGCATTGGCTTCCTTCAGGTAGCGGCGGATGGCGCTGGCCGATATCGCCAGCACGATGTCGTTGACGGTGCCATCGGCCGTCTTGGCGAGGTTGCGAATGCGCTCCAGGCTGTACTGCTGGGTTGCGAAGCGCCGCTGCGGTGTGATGCGCTGGTTGAGAATCGTCTGCGGGCATTCGAACGGCGCCTTCATCGGATCATTGGCATTCCTGCCGCTCTTGCGTACCTTGCGCAGCGCCTTGCGCAGTTCCCCGGCGGTGCGCACCTTGCCGCGCAGGTCGCTGAGCGCAGCGCGCGCGGCGTTTTCGGTGGAAGGCAGTTCACGCAGTTCCGGTGTCCCCTTGGGCGCTTTCTGTGCTGGCGGCACGCTCCACGGCGCCGGCAGGTTCTTCTTGCGCGCGCTTGTGGAGAGAATCCGCTGCAGCATGCGCACCCCGCTGACCCCGTCGATCAGCGAGTGATGGCACTTGAAGTAAATGGCGAAGCGGTCGTTCTCCAGTCCCTCGATCAGGTGGCACTCCCAGAGCGGCCGGTTGAAATCGAGCGTGTGACTGTGCAGGCGGGAAATCAACTCGCCCAGTTCCCGCTCACCGCCCGGACGCGGCTGTGCCGAGTGCCGGAAGTGGTAGTCGATGTCGAGGTCGTCATCCACCTTCCACTTCATGCCAATGCCGCTCAGCCGCCCGTTCGGCAGCTTCAGATTGAACGGTGGGTGGAACTCCTTGGTCTCGCGCCATTTGTGGGCGATCTTGCGCAGAAAGTCTTCGGGCGCCTTTTCGGGCAGCTTGTAGATGGTCAGATTGCCGACGTGCATCGGCGCCTCGGGAGACTCTACGAACAGCCAGGAAGCGTCGAGGATATTCATGCGGGTCATGGCGGACCTCCGGGTACGAACAGGTTGTTCCGGAGTATAGGCAAAGAGGGTGTGCTTGGTGAACGGGTCTCGGGGCGTGGTGCTTCCCGTAACAGGCGCCCCGGAATGCGAAAGTCATTTTCGCGGATGGACCGGCTGGCTGCGCGGATAGGTTCCCAACACTGCCGGTAGGTCTTGGCCGACAGGTAAAGATCAAGCACTTCCTCCCGGGCGCCCTCCTGGCGCATACCCTCGATCAGTCCGCTGGCCATCCCGTGCTGGGCGTGACGGGACGACCCGTCTGGGTGAAGTCGGACGGAGTTTCCTGGATCCCGCCCGTCGCCGTACCCCTTTCCCGGGCACAGCGACGGCAACCGTCCGCCTGTTCACACCGCCCGGGAACGGGCCGGTCGGGGAGATGCGGAACTCAGGCTGCGGGCAGGTTCACATTCAGTTCGAGGACAGAACAGGTGTCATTGCGATCAACCTGCACCTGCACGTCATCATCTGCCACCTGCACGTAGCGGCGGATGACCTCCAGTAGTTCCTGCTGCATCTGCGGCAGGAAATCCGGCTGGCCGCGTGAGGCCCGTTCGTGCGCGACGATGACCTGCAGCCGCTCCTTGGCGACACTGGCCGTGTTCTGCTTGGGTGCGGAGAAGTAGTCCCAGAATTTCATGTGGCCGACCCCGTAAACATGCGTTGCAGAAAACTCTTTTTGGGCAGATCGATGAAGCGTTGCGGGCGATCCTCGCCAAGCAGGCGCGCGACCGCATCCGCATAGGCGATACCGGCTGGTGCCTCTTCATCCAGGATGACCGGGATGCCCTGGTTGGAGGCATTCAGCACGGCCCTGGATTCCGGGATCACACCCAGTAACGGTACAGAGAGGATATCCTGCACGTCGTCGACGGAGAGCATCTGCCCGTTGGCAACCCGCTCCGCATCATAGCGGGTGAGCAGCAGGTGCTCGCGGATCGGCTCTTCATTCTGCTCCGCACGACGGGATTTGCTTTGCAGAATGCCCAGAATGCGATCGGAGTCCCGTACGGATGAGACTTCGGGATTGGTCACCACGATGGCCTCGTCCGCAAAGTACATGGCCATCAGGGCGCCGTGCTCAATGCCGGCAGGTGAATCGCAGATGATGTACTCAAAGGTGTCCGCCAGCTCATTCAGGATCTTCTCGACCCCTTCCTTGGTCAGTGCCTCCTTGTCGCGGGTCTGCGAGGCCGGGAGGATGTAGAGGGACTCCAGCCGCTTGTCACGTATCAGCGCCTGGTTCAGCCCGGCTTCGCCCTGAATGACATTGACGAAGTCGAATACGACGCGGCGTTCGCAGTTCATGACCAGGTCGAGATTGCGCAGGCCGACGTCAAAATCAATGACAGCGGTCTTGTGACCACGGGCTGCGAGCCCGGAACTGATGGATGCGCTGGTGGTGGTCTTGCCCACCCCACCTTTGCCGGAAGTGACTACGATGATTTTTGCCAAGGTCTGGTACCTGTGTCTTGAGTGGGACGGATTCAGCCGACGCTGCGCGCGGCAGGCAGTGGATTGACGACGAGTCGGTCGTCAAACATTTCGATCAGTACGGATTGCTTCCAGCCGGCTTCTGCGGTCTGCTCCACGATCTGATAGCAACCGGCGATCGCGACGAGCTCCGCTTCCAGCGAGTGGCAGAAGATGCGGGCACCGGTATCCCCATGAATGCCGGCGAGGGCGCGGCCCCGTAAGGGGGCATACAGGTGCAGGTTGCCCGCTGCCAGTACCTCTGCTCCGGTGGACACCGGCGCAAGCACGATGAGGTCGCCATCTGGCGCACACACCTGCTGGCCCGAGCGCACGGGTTGCCGGATCACCTTGGTGCCGGTGACCTTCGGTGCCAGGCTTTCTGCCGGGTCCGCCGTCGGGCCCGGTGGCGCAGGGCGGCGTTGCTGACGTGGTTCTGACGTCTCCAGGCAGGGCAGCCCGGCAATCTGGGCAAGCTGGCCGACCTCCGGGGAACCTGTGCGCAGGCCAATCACGCGAATCGAGGCGGCAGCGCACTGCTCCAGCACATCGAGGATCGGGAAGGCAGGCAGTTCGCCGTGAAATCGTTCCAGGCTGAGCAGACAGGGTGCCGCGGTGAAAAATCCCGGCGCCTGCGCGATCTGCTCATTCAGTGAGGCAGCAAACTCGTCCGATGCGTAGCTGCTGATCTCCAGGACTACGCAGCTGAGTACGGTTCCCTTGAAGCGCACAGCCGCGGTGGCGGTAGGCGACGTGACAGGCATGCGGGTATCCCTTCCCTTCGAGGCCGGATTGCGCTTGCTTCCGTATAGCGCAGTGCAGAATTATATCGACGCAGCGTGGCAACTCCAACTGCCCCCGTATTACAGCGGCTGTAGCCTGGAATTCAGAAAGGCTTCCGCTTCCGGAGGGAGCTGGCCTTCCGGCAGCGCAATGAACTGACCGGCGTCCGC
>JBFKXW010000232.1:0-5073 GCA_041637915.1 Pseudomonadales bacterium
CCGGTGGTGGCAAAGGTGAAGGATCTGACTAAGCATCCGGCGTTCCTGCAGGCAGCCGATGCATCCCCTGTTCCGGTCTCTGCTGCAATCCCGTCCCGCGCTGGCGCAGGCAAACCGCGTTCCCCGATTGGACAGCAGAGCGGGACAATAGAATTGGCAAAAAAAGATACTGGCCGACCCGGGCACGCCACCGGGCAGCGCAAGGTCAACCCGCCTGCTGCCCCTGCGGTGGCCGACCAATTATGCAAGCCGGCCGATGCGCGTTTCGTGCATGAAGGTGACGCCTGCAGAAACGGTAGGATTCACGGCAATGCCACGCTACTGCAAACGGATGGGAAGCGGCGCATTCAGGGTACATTTGTGGATGGCGCATTGATCAAGGGAACAATGCACTACCTCGACTACGATGGCTCATGGGGGTCAGAGTATGAGGGTGAGTGGTCCATTGGGGATCCCCATAATTCCGGCCAGCCCCAGTTCATCCGCCATGGCCAGGGACGCAGCTACGCGCTGCGCTCAACGCGTCACAATGGCGCTCTTGTACCCACGCGTTTTTGGAGTTACGACGGCTTTTTTCATGACCATTATCCGCACGGGGACGGGTTCTGTCGGGCACAACAAGATAGCCAGCCGGAAGCCTGTACGTTCGACATGGGTGTGCGCGTCGATGAGGTTTTCCGCCTGCGTCAGGCACTGAAACGAGAGCGCGAGCAAGCGCAGCAGTGCGCGAGAAAACTATCAGCAGCGGGTAGCAGCCTGGAACTGGCGCAAAAGCGTCTTCGGCAGCACTATGACACCGCCACCAGTGGCTGTCTCACTGATAGCGACTGTATGGAGCGCCAACATTTCGACTTCTGGATGGAGGCCTCCAGCGCGAAGCGGTATATGGATGAATTCCGGGGCCTGCAGTGTCCCAACCCTGGCCACCTTGCACCACTGGAAGAGGCTTACGATCAAATGGTGGAGCATGTGCACGCGCGCGAGGCGCGCATGCATGCGGTTCTTGCTGCGCAGGAGGCACAGCAAAAGCGAGAAGCGGCCGAGGAGCACCGGCTGATCCGCGAGGCAGACGCCCGCTGGTGGCGGGAGACCACTCAGAACTTCATGAAGCCGGATGCCTTCTGGCGGGGCATCGAGCAAACCCAGGCCAGGACTCTCGCCAACATTGCTGACACCCGCGCGCGCATGCAGACATCTTATAGTGGAGAGCTGCCGGACATGGATCAGTCAGCATCTTACTCGCCCGAAACACAACGGATCGAAGCGCAACTGGAAGCGGCCGAAAAAGCTGCAGCCGCAACTGCGCGAATCCGCGAAGCGAGAGAGAAATGTCGTGATACCGGTGGGCGCTGGACGAATGAGCGGTGCGAATCCCGCGCTGCAGGAAACCCCCACCCCCAGAATCTCGAACGCCAAAACTGCTTCAATGCCGGCAAGACCTGGACCGGCAGTTCCTGCGACTATAGCACCACGGTGGAGGTGACCGGCCACGGCGGGGGCGCGAAATCCAGCGCCTCGACAGCCTCGAAGCCCACCCGCTGGGCCGGCACCACGGGAAATGTTGATATGGCCGTAGATGGTGCCGCTGGCAGCACCGGGGGCAGTAGCGGCAGCAGCAGCGCCGGCAAATCGGCCCGCACGTCTGCGGCAGCGCAGAGAGAGCAGCGTGAAAAGAAAACCTTCAAACGCTTCATCCCGGTGTTTGCGCAAAAAGAGAACCCCTACTCCTGGGGGACGCAGGAGCAAGCCTGCCAATACGCGAAAAACAGCGCCATCCGCAAGGCGGAAAACCAGTGCCGCAGCGAGTACAAGCACGAGGACGGGGAGCCGGCGACTGCGGATGACAAGCCCGACGTCATTCCGGTCGATGCCAACTGCCAGTCCTGTCGTGAGACGTCACAGGGGTTCAAGTGCACTGGCAACGTGATCCTGCAGTGCCGCCTGCGGGATGGGACGCGTTGAGGTTCGCGCTCGAACGCTTCCAGTAATGGGCCTGAAGGCCGACCTATGACTGCTCCACGAAGCCGATCGCGCGATCGATCCGTGTCAGCACCGTTTCCCGGCCCAACAGCCGGAGCACGACCGGCAGATCCGGCCCGACCGCGGCACCCAGCAGGGCCACGCGCAGCGGTGGCCCGACCTTGCCGAAGCCAACCGACAGCTGCTCTGCCACGCCGGCGATCACCTCGTGCAGGAGAACCTCATCCCAGTCCTGGAGTGCCATAAAACTTTCCCGCAGGCGCTTCAATACCGTCGCAGCCGCCGGTTTCAGGTGCTTACCGGCGGCCTTCTCTTCGTAGGCGTCGAAGTCTTCGAAAAATGGCCGGCTCAGTTCGGCCAGTTCGTTCAGGGTTTTCGCGCGCTCACGCAGGGCGATGCCCACCGCCGCGACCTCTGGCAGAACGCCCGTGGTCACCCCCAATGCCTGCAGCCGCTCCGCCAGCAGGCGGCCGAGCCGGTCCGGCGGACAACGCATCAGGTACTGCTGGTTCAGCCAGCGCAGCTTTTCCGGGTCAAAAGAGGCCGGTGCGGAATTCACCTCGCGCACATCGAAGAGTTCGATCATCTCGGCACGCTCGAACTGCTCCTGATCCCCGTGGGACCAGCCCAGCCGGACCAGATAGTTCAGCAGTGCTTCGGGCAGGAAGCCATCCTCCCGGTACTGCAGCACACTGACCGCACCATGCCGCTTGGACAACCGCTGGCCGTCACTGCCCAGGATCATCGGCACATGAGCGAACTCCGGTGGCGCGCACTGCAGGGCACGCATGATGTTGATCTGACGCGGTGTATTGTTGATGTGATCATCGCCGCGAATGACCTGGGTGATCCCCATGTCGAGGTCATCGACAACGACGGTCAGGTTGTAGGTCGGAGAGCCATCCGTGCGCGCGATGATCAGGTCGTCCAGCTCCGCATTGGCAACGCTGATCGGTCCGCGCACCAGATCCTCAAACTCCACCGCACCATCGGCCGGGTTGCGGAAACGAATCACAAACGGCGCACCGCAGTCCGCCGGGATGCCCTGATCGCGGCACCTGCCGTCGTAGCGCGGCTTCTCGCCCGCCTGACGCTGTGCTTCCCGCAACGCGTCCAGCCGGTCTTTCGGGCAGGTACAGCGATAGGCGTCGCCCTGCTTCAGAAGGCGATCGATGATCTCCGAGTAACGCTCCATCCGCTGCGTCTGGTAGAACGGGCCCTCATCGTAGTCGAGGCCCAGCCAGGACATGCCCTCCAGGATGGCCTCTACCGACTCCTGCGTGGAACGCTCCCGATCGGTGTCCTCAACACGCAAGACGAAACGGCCCTCGTATTTCCGGGCATGGAGCCAGGAGAACAGCGCCGTACGCGCTCCCCCGATGTGCAGGAACCCGGTGGGACTGGGTGCAAAACGCGTGACGACGGGCATGTTGATGGACACCTGGCGGTTGGAACGACGGCCGATTGTACCGAATGGCGCGGTGCTTCAGGAAAAAGCCGCCCGACCCGGGTAAAATTGGCGGCATGGAAACGCATCTCCGCACAGCGTGGCACCGGGCACGCAGATTGTCCGTCGCCCCCATGATGGACTGCACGGACCGGCACGCCCGCTTCCTTTTGCGGCTGATCAGCCGCCACGCGCTGCTGTACACCGAAATGGTCACCACGGGTGCCATTCTGCACGGCCCCCGCGATCGCCTGCTGGCCTACTCAGCGGAAGAACACCCGATCGCGCTGCAACTGGGAGGCTCCGACCCGGCCGCGCTGGCCCGCTGCGCGCAGCTTGCAGAAGCTGCCGGTTTCGATGAAATCAACCTGAACGTGGGCTGCCCGAGCGACCGGGTACGGTCCGGACGTTTCGGCGCCTGCCTGATGGCAGAGCCGGCCCTGGTGGCGGACTGCGTGCGCGCCATGCGGGATGCTGCGGGCATGCCCGTGACAGTAAAAACCCGCATCGGCATCGACCGGCGGGACGGCTGGGAAGATCTTTCGCGACTGCTGGAACATGTGGTCCCGCAAGGTTGCGATGGCTGGACCATCCATGCACGCAAAGCCTGGCTGGACGGCCTGAGCCCGAAAGAAAACCGTGAAATTCCGCCATTGCAGTACGATGTCGTTTATCGAGTGAAGGCGCTCTACCCCGACCTGCACGTGACGCTGAACGGCGGGGTGGCGAACCTTTCCGAGGCGGCCGAGCATCTCCGGCAGGTCGACGGGGTGATGATGGGGCGCGCCGCCTATTACACGCCCGCCACACTCCTGCATGCAGACCGGGATCTGTTTGGCGCGGACGACGCTCCCCGCACGCGCGGCGCTGTTATTGAGCAGTACATGGCCTACATGGAACGCGAACTGACTGCGGGCACACCCCTGCGCGTCATGGCGCGCCACCTGCTGGGTCTCTACCAGGGCCAACCGGGCGCACGCCGCTTCCGGCGGCACCTGAGTGAAAACATGTACCACCGCGAGGCGGGCCTGCCGGTCATTGAGAAAGCCGTCCAGCTGGTCTCCAACGGTTGAACCTTTGCCACCGGTGATGATCTACACTGGGAGGCGATTTCCCACGCTGATTCATGCAGAAAATCGGGCACCGCACGAGATGTTGAGCGCGCTACGCAAATTCTTCGAGGAACGCTGTCAGTTCTCGGAGCAAAACACCCCCGCAGAACGGGCCAGCAACGCGCTCCATCTGGCCGCTGCGGCGCTCATGCTGGAAATGGTCCGTGCGGATCACCAGGCTGATGACAAAGAATATGATGCGGTCGTCGATACGCTGCAACGACTCTGGAATATCCCCGAAGAGGATCTCGGTCGGCTGGTCGCGCTCGCAGCGCGCCAGACGCACAAGGCCACTGACCTGTTCGAGTTCACCAGTGCAATCAATGAAAATTACTCGCCGGAACAGAAGAAATCCCTGATCGAAAGCCTCTGGGAAGTGGCCTACGCGGATGGCACGCTGCACCATTTCGAGGAACATCTGGTACGCAAGGTCGCCGAGCTGATCTACGTACCCCATAGCGAATTCATGCAGACCAAGCATCGGGTACAGGAACGGCTGGGTCGTGCAACCTGACCGGATGGTTCGCGGCTGAC
>JBFKXW010000233.1:0-5063 GCA_041637915.1 Pseudomonadales bacterium
GGCGTCATCTATGCGGATTCCGGCACGCAGGGGCGGGAACTGGTGGAGGCGGACTTTGCGGCCTTCCAGCACTTCGCCATGCAGACAAATATGTGCCTCGGGATGCTCAGCGCCCGGAAACAGTAACAGCCGCTGGCCACGTCATGCGCGTGCGAGCGCCTGCCGGCATGCGTGATCAGTCCACGAAGATGGTCAGGTTTTGCCCGGGTTTGAGGTGGCGACTGCCATGAAGGGCGTTCCAGTTGCGCAGGTCGGCAACGCGCACCTGGAACCGGCGTGCGATGGCCCAGAGTGAATCACCCCCGCGCACCTGATAGTGCACCTTTTTGCGCCCGGCGCCGCCCGAACTGCGCCCGGCGCTGCTGGAAACCGAGTACAGGCGCAAGCGCTGACCAGGTTGCAGAATGCTGTCGGCATGCAGTCCATTCCAGCGTGCGAGTTCCTGCACACCCACACGATACTTGCGGGAGATGTTCCAGAGGTTGTCACCGCGACGCACGGTGTAGTTTGTACGGGCACGCTTTCTTGCCTTGCTGCGGCTGGGCCCGTGATGCCATGGCTTGATGAACGGGTTGTTGGCGGGTTGCAGTCCACTGGCGCTGCGCATGCCGGGAGCTGGGATCGACAGCGTTTGTCCCGGTTTGATCAGGTTGCCGCGCAACTGGTTATTGGCATGCAACGCCGTCATCGATACCGAAAACCGGCTCGCGATCTCCGACAGCGTGTCGCCGCGCTGCACTTTGTATTGCTGCCAGGCAACCGCCTGAACCTCGGGCAGTTGGTCCAGGCTGGCGCGTACCTGTGCAGCCGATGCATGGGGCACCAGCACGCGGTGCGGCCCCTCGGGCGGTGTCGCCCAGCGCGCAAATCCCGGGTTGAGCTGGTATATCTCTTCCTCGGAAGCGCCTGCCAGTCGGGCAATGTCCGCCAGGGCGACAGGCCGGCCGGTTTCTATGACATCAAAATAGGGCCGGTCAGCAATCGGCAGCCACTGGATGCCATGTGCAGCGGGCTGTGCAACCAGTTGGGAAAGCGCCAGCAGCTTTGGCACGTAGGCGCGGGTTTCCTTTGGCAGCTTCAGCGAGAAAAAGTCCGTGGGCTTGCCCAGCGCCTCGTTGCGCGCGATGGCACGGGCGACCCGGTTCTCACCGGAGTTGTAGGCGGCCAGTGCATGGGGCCAGTCATTGAACTGTTTGTGCAGCTTCTCCAGATAGTCGAGCGCCGCACGGGTGGATTCCAGTACGTCGCGGCGCCCATCGTACCACCAGTCCTGACGGAGGCCGTAGACCCGCCCGGTCGAACCGATGAACTGCCACATGCCGGCCGCGCTGCTGCGCGAAAATGCATAGGGATTGAACGCGCTTTCCACGACCGGCAGCAGGGCCACTTCCAGCGGCATGTTGCGCTTCTCAATCTCTTCCACCACATGGTGGAGGTAGAGTGATGCACGCTTGGCACAGCGATCCAGATACTCCGGGTGTTGCGCGAACCAGCGCAACTCTTTCTGCACACGTGGCTCCTGCGTAGCGTGATCAAGCGCCAGTCCGGCCTGGATTCGCGCCCAGAGATCTCCGGTGCCGACTGCCGCACTCTGCTGTCGTACTGCCGGCACGGACGGGGGCTGCGATCCGCCCCGATTGGTGGGCTCCTCCCGCGCGGCGGGCGGCTGCGTGTCCGGTCGTTCCGATTGGGTGCTGTGGTGTGCGGTCTTCAGGGGCGGTGGCTGGTGCTGGAGTGCCTGGCAACCACCCAGTGCCATCAATGTGGTGAGCAGGGCGATGGTCCGCCCCATGGAGACGTGCCGCGGGGCGCGTGCTGGGGAAACGTGCTGGTCCAAAAGGCAACCCTCGGCGCCATCCTGGCGCGTGTCAATTCATCCTGCAGGGAATGTTACAAGATTCAGGACCGGTTCGCCTGTGATCGGGCGCACGTTTTTCAGAATGTGTCCTTCCAGGCGCGTACCTCGGCGAACACATCGACCGCCGAGGCTCCTGCAGAGACGCCGCGAGCCTGGCTCGCGGCCCGAACCGCTGGCTGGTCGGTGCGCAGGAACGGATTGGTGTCCAGTTCCTCCCGCAGGGTACAGGGCAGGGTGGGCTCCCCGCGCGCCCGCTGTGCTTCACATAATTCGCTGCGCCGCTGCAGGGCCGCGTTATCCGGCTCGACGGCCCGTGCGAACGCCAGATTGGCGAGCGTGTACTCGTGGGTGCAATGTATGACCGTCTCCGGTGGCAGCGTGCCCAACCGCGTGAGACTCGCCTGCATTTGCGCCGGAGTGCCTTCGAAAAGCCGGCCGCAGCCGGCTGCGAAGAGGGTGTCACCGCAGAACAGCAGCGGCGGTTCGTGCGAGGGCATGTAAAAGCAGATGTGGTCCAGCGTGTGACCCGGCGTAGCCAGGACCTCCACCCGCTCGCCCATCAGCTCGAAATGGTCGCCATCGCGCCAGGGATGCGAGATGTCATGGATTGCCGGGTTGTCCGGGCCGTACACCGGGACCTCTCCCTGCGCCAGCAATCCGGCTATCCCGCCCGTGTGGTCCCAGTGATGGTGGGTGACCAGAATGCCGGCCAGCTGCAGATTGCGATCTGCCAGCGTTTGCAGCACAGGCGCCGCATCGCCCGGATCGATGACCCACACATCCGGGCTGTCCGGCTTCTCCAGCATCCAGATGTAGTTGTCCTGAAAAGCCGGGATCGGCGTGGTCCGGATCATGGCGGCCCTGTTTGCGAAATAGATGCCTGTAGTGTTGCATAATGGAACAAAGGTCGCACACGAAACGGGGGGCATATGGGCACCTGGTGGAACCGGCAGGTCCCCGAGGATCTTGCCGCTTGCTGCACGGAAGCCGAGGGGTGGGTGGAGTCACGCTTCGGCAGTTCGTTACTGCAGTCTGAACAGGCCATGCTCGACCAGTTGCTACCGGGAATTTTCGGGTACCGGCTGGTGCAACTGGCGCTGAGTCCGACGCTGAGCCTTTTTGAGAGCAGTGATGCCGGTCATCGCCTGATGGTCTCGCCTGCCCAGGAGGGGGGCGGATCCGTGGGTGTGCCGGGCCACCTGTGCAGTGAGGCCAATGAACTGGCGCTGGCCGCCGAGAGTGCGGATATCCTGCTGCTGCACCATGTGCTGGATTTCGATCCCGCGCCACATGCCGTGCTGCGCGAGTCCGTGCGGGTGCTGATCTCCGGGGGGACCGTAGTGGTTGTGGGATTCAATCCGTGGAGCCTGTTCGGGCTGCGGCGGGTGATTCGGCGGGACGTCTTTCCCTGGACGGGGCGCTTCATTGCGCCGACGCGGTTGCGGGACTGGATGAATCTGCTGGACCTGCACCCACAAAGCCTCGATTTCGGTTATTTTCGCCCACCGGTGTCCCATGCAGGCTTGCAGGGGCGCACGCAATGGATGGAGCGGGCCGGTGCCCGGCTGCGCTTGCCACTGGGTGGTTTTTACATCATGACGGCACGCAAACACCCGGTGGGCATGACCCCGCTGCGTCCGCGCGCACGTCGTCGTGGTCTGTTGTTGCCGGGCATGCGGCCCACGTTTGGGGAGACGCGCGTTGACGCAAACCGTCGAAATTTTCTCTGATGGTGCCTGTCGTGGAAATCCCGGGCCGGGTGGCTGGGGTGTGCTCCTGCGCTATGGCGAGGTGGAGAAATCGCTGTTCGGTGGTGAGGAAAACACGACCAACAACCGCATGGAACTGCGCGCGGCGATCGAAGGGCTGGCGGCATTGAGGCGACCCAGCCAGGTGGTGCTGACGACCGACTCCGAATACGTACGGCGCGGCATCACCGAGTGGATTCAGAACTGGAAGAAGCGGGGCTGGAAAACTGCTGCGCGCAAGCCGGTCAAGAACGAGGATCTCTGGCGGCGCCTGGATGAGGTCGCTTCTGCGCACGAGGTGGACTGGCGCTGGGTCCGCGGCCACACCGGCCACCGGGAGAACGAGATCGCCGATCAGCTGGCGAATCAAGGAATCGACGAGATGCTGGGGCAGGGGGCGTAGACGTGCGGCGGATCGTACTGGACACGGAAACCACCGGCCTGGAGCCGGAACAGGGCCATCGCATCATTGAGATTGGGTGCGTCGAGATTCTCGACCGCCGGATTACCGGCAACACCTGGCACCGTTATCTGAATCCTCAGCGCGAGATTGATGCGGAAGCCATCGAAGTGCATGGCCTGACCAATGAAGAACTGGCAGACAAGCCGCTGTTCGCCGAGATCGCTGAGGAACTGGTCACCTACCTCGAGGGGGCGGAACTGGTCATTCACAATGCCCCCTTCGATGTCGGCTTCCTCAATCATGAGTTGAAGATGCTCGGTGCCTCCTCCATCGGTACGATTGAAGACCACTGCACAGTACTTGATACGCTCCTGATGGCGCGTCGCAAACACCCCGCCCAGCGCAATACGCTGGATGCGCTGTGTTCGCGGTATGAGGTCGACAACACGCACCGCGTGCAGCATGGCGCATTGCTTGATGCACAGATTCTGGCCGAGGTCTTCCTGCGCATGACAGGAGGGCAGGTCACGCTCGGGCTGGACGCCGCGAGTGGCGACGGGCAAGGCGCGGGTGGTGCCTCGGCACGGCCCTGCCTGGCGGATTTGCCGCGTCCGCCAGTGCTGCGCGCATCCGAGGCGGAACGGGCGCGCCATGACCAGTATTGTGAAAATCTGCGCAAGGCGGCCGGGGGTCGTTGTGCCTGGGACCCCGCCGGGTCGGAAGCCGCCCCGCCCGATTTGGCCTGACGACGGTCCGTGGATCGCCGGGTGGTGTCCGGTCCCGCCGGTCGGGAGAAACTATCCTAAAGTAGTAGTTCGCAGCTGCCTGAGGGCCATCCAGGCGGGACCGGTGTTGATTTTCTTGCGCCACGGCGCCGCTGTCGGCAACATTGCGATCTGCGAATCCGGACCAGCACCAGAGGGAATCTCATGGTCGACGTCACAGCCATCCAATCGCTTGCCATTGTCCGCGAGGAGCTCGAGGCGACCCTCTCGCAGGTTGAATCGTACGTCGAGACCTTCATCGCAGACCGGCAGAACGCCGAGCACATGGA
>JBFKXW010000234.1:0-5032 GCA_041637915.1 Pseudomonadales bacterium
GATCGAGTTCCTCGGCGACGTCGGCGCGTTGTGCCAACAGCACCAGCTCGGCCTCCACACGGGATTCCGCAATATCCTCCGGTAACTCGGCGAGCCGTTCCTGCAGGCGGGCCCGAAACTGATCCAGGATGGCGGGCAGCTCGGCCCGGACCCGGGCTGCGAGTCGCTCGAGCCCGTCGACACGTTCCTGGACGACGGCGGCCAGCGCCTTTCCTTCCCGTTCCCGACCGAGTTGCAGATCATCGAGTACCTCGCCAAACAGGCTCAGCAGAGCCGGTTCCAGGTTGTCCAGATCTGGATCGGCCTCCTGTAGCACGCCGGGCCAGCCCAGCACCTGCAGTGGATCGGGTGGCATGTCGCTGTCTGCCAGTGCGGCGATCTGTCGGGCAGCCTGAATGATGTTGCCGGCTCGTTCCAGATCCACCTGCAATCCGGCTTCGGTTGGCTGCAGGCGATAGCGGAAGCTGCATTCGACCTTGCCGCGTTGTAACTGCTGGCGCGCCAGATCGCGCAGCTGGGGCTCAAAGCGCCTCAGCAGTTCCGGCAGCCGGAACTGCACATCGAGGTAGCGGTGGTTCACCGAGCGGATTTCACATTCCAGGGCCATGCCCGCAGACTGCGTGCTGCCATTGGCGTAGGCGGTCATGCTGCGGATCATGTGGCTCTCCCCGGGCGAATTTTCAGCATTGTAGGCTGGCCGGACCGTTCTACGGTACTCCTGCCGGTGCGGCCGTTTGGCAGATTCTCGTGTTGGTTGATACGCCGCTGCCCTATAATGGCCCGCCCCGCACGCAGGAGACGATTTATGCGCCCAAGTGGCCGGACGCCGGATCAGTTACGCCCGGTACGCATCACACGGAATTACACCTGCCACGCCGAGGGATCGGTGCTGGTGGAGTTTGGTGCGACCAAAGTGTTGTGTACCGCGACGGTGGAAGAGGGGGTGCCACGATTCATGCGCGGCGAGGGTCGCGGCTGGATCACCGCAGAATACGGCATGCTGCCACGCTCCACCGGAGCACGGATGGGCCGCGAGGCCGCTCGCGGGCGTCAGGGTGGACGAACACTGGAAATTCAGCGGCTCATCGGACGTTCCCTGCGTGCTGCGGTCGATCTGGGTACGCTGGGCGATCACACCTTCATCATTGATTGTGACGTGTTGCAGGCCGACGGCGGCACCCGTACCGCATCCATCACTGGCGGCTGGGTAGCCCTGATGGACGCCATCGCCACGGTGAAGGCGAAAGGCCGTTCCTGCCAGAACGTGGACGTGACACAGGTCGCAGCGGTTTCGGTCGGCGTCTTCAACGGGTCTCCGGTGCTCGATCTCGATTATGCCGAAGACAGCAAGGCGGATACGGATCTCAATGTGGTGATGTCTGCCGGCAAGGGTTTTATCGAAATCCAGGGCACGGCGGAAAGTGCGCCCTTCTCCCGCGCCGAGCTGGATGACATGCTGGGCCTGGCTGAAGGGGGCCTCGACGACCTGTTCCGGGCGCAGCAGTCTGCACTGGAGAATGCATAACCGCGAGTTCCTTGGCCGCGGCCGTGCCCTCAGGCCTGGTGCTCCCTCTCAAAGGTCCGTATACGTGAGGGTCAGCGGGGCGTGGTCTGAGAAGCGCTCGGCCTTGTAGATCTCCGCGGCGCCGATGCGCTGGCGCAATCCCGGCGTGACGATGTGGTAATCGATGCGCCAGCCGACGTTCTTCGCCCACGCCTGACCGCGGTTGGACCACCAGGTGTACTGGTCTGCCTCCTGATTGACTTCCCGGAATCCGTCCACCCAGCCACAGTCTCCCAGCAGGCGATCCATCCAGGCCCGCTCTTCCGGCAGGAAGCCGGAGTTCTTCTGATTGCTGCGCCAGTTCTTCAGGTCAATTTGCTTGTGGGCGATATTCCAGTCGCCGCACAGGATGTACTCCCGCCGCTGCCGACGCATAGCTGCCAACATGGGCTCGAAGGTATCCATGAAGCGGTATTTCTCGGTCTGCCGATCCTCGCTGCTGGAGCCGGATGGCAGGTAGATCGAGGCGATTGAGAGATTTCCGAAGTCCGCCTGAATGTAGCGGCCCTCCCGGTCGGCGAGATCAAACCCGAGCCCGTATTCGACGTGGTCCGGGGGCTGACGGCAGTACAGCCCGACGCCGCTGTAGCCCTTCTTCTCCGCGCAAAACAGGTATCGTTCGTATCCAGCGGGGTGGAAAACCGGATCTTCCAGCTGTTCCTCCCAGGCCTTGATCTCCTGCATGCACACCACATCAGGCTGTTCGCGCTGCATCCAGTCAAAAAAACCCTTCCGGGCGGCGGCCCGGAGGCCATTGACGTTTACCGAGACAATTTTCAAGTGCAATCCTTAACCGGGGCGGATCGGGGCTGCTATGATCCGGAGCGGTTCCGGCCGGGTCAACGTGTATGCATCAACATCAGGAGCAGTTTCTTTCCGCAGCCATTGCATGCGGCGCGTTGCGTTTCGGGGAGTTTGAACTGAAATCCGGTCGCATCAGCCCCTATTTTTTTAATGCCGGGTCGTTTGCCAGCGGTGGTCAGTTGGCTGCACTGGGGCAATGTTACGCGGCGGCGATTCAGGCGGCGGGTCTCGCGTTCGATCAGTTGTTTGGTCCGGCGTATAAGGGCATCCCGCTGGGTACCGCCGCGGCCATCGCCCTGCATGCATCCTTCGACCGCAGTGTACCGGTGAGCTTCAATCGCAAGGAAGCCAAGGCGCACGGGGAAGGCGGGTCGATTCTGGGTGCGCCGCTGGCGGGTCGCATACTGGTTGTGGATGATGTGATTACCGCCGGCACGGCCATTCGCGAGTCCATCGCGCTCATTCAGGGACAGGGTGCGGCACTGGCGGGTGCCGTGCTTGCGCTGGACCGCGAGGAGCGTGGACAGGGCGCTTTATCGGCCGTGCAGGAGTTGCGCGCGGAGTACTCGGTCCCGGTGGTCTGCATCGCGGGGCTCAGCCAGTTGGTCGAGTTTCTCGAGGCAGTGGACGGCGAACAGGCCGGATTGCGCGGCCACGCGGCTGCGATCCGCGCCTATCGTGATCAATATGGAGTGACCCCGGCGACATCGTGAGTCACCCGATGGAACATCAGCGGCCCGGAGCGGTCTATGCTGACAGTGCCGGGCTTTCTCGGCTTCGCAGGAATGTGTAAGAATTGCCGGAAATGATGAAAAGTCCCCGCACCCGAATGACGTTGCTGGCCGCGCTCCTGGTCTGGATATGGAGTGCGCCATTGTCCGCTGCCGGTTACCTGTATCGGTACAAGGACGGAAACGGCCGCCCGGTCATCTCGCGCTCGATCCCGCCGGAGTTTGTGGATAAGGGCTATGAAGTGCTGACCGAGCAGATGCGTATTGTGCGGGTGGTTCCGCCGGCCGATGTACGCGAACAGATGATCGCTGAAGAGCAGGCCCGGAAAAAACGCCTGGAGCGGGATCAGCGCCTGCTTCGGACGTACAACAGTGCGGAGGAAGCGGAGGAATCCAAGAAACGGAAAGTCCAGGAACTGGAACTGTTTATCGATGCCAAGAAGAAAGGCGTGGATCGGTTGCAGAATAACCTGGCGTCTTCTCTGCAGGACGCGGCCGACACGGAACGGCGCGGCAAGAAGGTGAGCCCGGAGCTTCTGAAGAACATCGAGGCCATCAAGGTCCAGATTCAGGAAGAGGAAGCCAAGCTGGTAACCCTGCGGGAAGAACTGCAGGAAGTACGTGGTCGCTATGCGGACGACATTGAGCGATTGCGCGAGCTGTTGGGGGATAAGGACGTTTCCGCGTTACGCGAATAGCCGATTGATCAGATACACCTGCTGCTCGTCCCAGTGCTCTGTGGGACGTTGCTCAAAACCACTGCGCACGAATTGACGGATTCTCCCTTCTGCAACCGCCAACAATAGGTTCGCGGAGGCGGTCACGGGCATCACCGGTTTCAGCTCCTCGCGCACTTCCGCTTCACGCAGAATCTGGCGAATTTGCGTTTCCAGGCGATCAAAGAACTGCTGAATGCGGGCACGCAGGCGTTCGGTTTCGCCCGCCAGAGCGTCGCCGCTGAGGATGCGTGAGATACCTGGATTGCGCTCGGCAAAACCCAGCAACAACGAGATGATACGTGCGCAGCGCAACTCCGCACTGTTTTCTTCTGCGATGATTCGGTTGATGCGGCTGAAGATGCTTTCCTCGATGAACTGAATCAGCCCTTCGAACATTTTCGCTTTGCTGGGGAAATGTCGGTACAGCGCCGCCTCAGAGACACCCACCTCGCGCGCCAGGCCCGACGTGGTGATCCGTTCGCCGGGACTTGCTTCCAGCATGTGCGCCAGACATTGCAGTATCTGTTCGCGGCGGGAAATCTTGTGCGCTGTTTCCATTAGCATCCAGAGGAGCGGAAGCCGAAATCATCGTATCCCCTTCCTGCGGGAGTGGCAACTGGTTTGCGCTCAACACGTCAGTTGTCCTCGCTGATCAGTGTGCCGATCCCCTGATCGGTGAAGATCTCCAGCAGTGCGGCATGTTGTGTTCTGCCATCAATGATGTGCGCGCTGTGCACACCGTTGCGCACGGCGCCGATGGCACTTTGCGCTTTCGGAATCATACCGCCCTGTATGGTGCCGTCCTGCATCAGGGTTTCCACTTCGCGAGTGTTCAGGCCGGTCAGGGTTTCGCCATCTGCATCCCGGATGCCGGTCACGTCCGTCAACAGAATCAGTTTTTCCGCGCCCAGCACTTCGGCGACGCGAGCCGCCACCACATCTGCATTGATGTTGTAGGACGTGCCGTCTTCGCCAGCCCCGATGGGTGCGATCACCGGTGTGAACCCTGCGTTGAGAAGCATCTCGACAATACCGGTCTGGATGGATTCGACTTCTCCGACATGGCCGATGTCGATGATTTCCGGCGCCTGCATTTCCGGGTTGTCACGCTTCACGTGCAACTTGCGGGCCCGGATCAGGTCGCCGTCTTTCCCGGTCAGGCCGCACGCGCTGCCGCCGTTGTGATTGATCAGGCTGACGATTTCCTTGTTGAC
>JBFKXW010000235.1:0-5009 GCA_041637915.1 Pseudomonadales bacterium
CCCGGACACCAGTTCCAGTGGCACACGCGCCACCTCGTGCACGACGGGAGAGAACAGCCCATGCAGATACGGATTGTCGATCTCCTGCACCCAGTCCGGCGCATCTGGCGGCAGCAAATTACTTGGCGACAGCGTGGCCTTGTAGCGCGCGGTGATTTCCAGAGGATGCATACTCTCCCCAGTTGGTCAGCATTCCGCTAAGGTGTTGATTCCTCAGGATACGAACAGCAACGGAACAATGCCAGAACTGACGCTGATGCCACGCTTTGCGGAAACCGATGCGCTCGGACACATCAATAACTGCACACTGGGTGTATGGTTCGAGTCCGCCCGCCTGCCGATTTTCAAACTGTTCGTGCCGGACCTGGATGCCGCCAAGTGGAACGTGATCCTGCGACGCACCGAGTACGACTTTCTTGGCCAGCTCTACTACGGGCGAGAGGTAATCATCCGGACGCATGTTGCCGAGGTGCGCGACTCCTCGATGGTCATCGCGCAGGAAGCCTGGCAGGACGGTCGACTGGCGACCCGGGGCACCGCCATCCTGGTGCATTTCGACTACAGGACCCAGCAGAAAAAAACCATCCCGAATGACATCCGCCAGCAGTTGCAGGCGCTGGCAGAAGAACCCTCAGCGTAACGCCACTCAGAAACAGAGACTGACGCTTTCCAGCGTCGCCTTGTGGCGTTCCCAGCCGGGCATGACAGTATCCTGTAATGCATAGAAGCGCGGACTGTGGTTCAGTTCGCGCAGGTGACAAAGTTCGTGCAGGATCACGTAGTCGATGCAGCGGCGTGGCGCCTTGACCAGCTCGGTGTTGAGGGTGATGCGGCCTGATTCACTGCAACTCCCCCACTGCGTGCGCATGTGGCGCAGACGCAACTGCGGCCGTGCAACGCGCAGGATGGGACGGGCGTGTTCCAGGCAACGCTCCAGGCGCTGCTCGAGCACGCGGCGCGCCTGCTCGCGGTACCATGCCTCCAGCAGAGCATCGACGGCGGCTGCAGACTGATCCGGCGTTTCGACATGCAGCGTCTGGCAGCCCAGCCAGACGCCGGGCGCTTCCGCACGCGCGACCTGCAGCCGGTACTCGCGGCCGAGAAAATAGCGATGGTGGCGGCGCAGACGACGCAGCCGATTGTACTCGCGGGCCTGCGCGCTCAGTTCCTCCTGCTTGCGCACCACCCACTGCGACCGGCTGTGCACCATGCGTCGCACTTCGCGCAGACTCGCACGCATGGGCGCACGCACCACTACCTGGCCATCCGCATGGACCTGAATCGCCAGGGTGCGGCGCCGGGACCGGCGCAATTCGAACGTAATCATGCCCGCATCGGTATCGAGCATGTACATGTCTGAGCGAAGAAGTTTCATCCGGCCGTTCCCTGCTGGATTCCTGACAACGAAGCGAAGCATAGGACCGGCCCCGATGGGACTCAATCCCTTGACGCAGACAGATTTTCAGGTTGCCGCCCGGCGTCTCACTGTGCAAAGATCATCCAAAGCGGTTTGCGCCCCTCCCCTCGCGCGCTGCGCCGCGGGGACGCTTTCATGCATGATCCGAAAATAGGTTACTCATTGTTTTTTAAAGCCTTTTTAAACTTCCCGTCGTTTCTTCGCAGGCGCCGCAAAATGGTCACGAAACCGTGGGGAGCACGCCGCCCCAATCGCCGCTGGCTCCCTGGGGTAGCCCTGATGACGGCCCTGGCCCTGTGCTGGTCCCCGGCCACCCTCGCTTTCGATATCGACCGTGGGTTTCGGAATTTCGACCTGATTGCCAGTGGGCAGGTAGGGGCCTCCGAGCTGACCGAGGAGGAACGGGCCGAGGTACTCATAATCCAGAACACCTTCGATCAGATGGAGCGCAACAACACCGATGCACTGGAATGGGCGGACTGCCACTCAGCAGAGACCCTCGCGCGCCAGCAGGCTGGCCAACTCGGCGCCATGAGCCGGCGACTCGCCTCCTGTGCACGCCGGAATGACCTGTCGTCCCTGCTGACCGCCGCCAATGGGCTGGAAAGTTGCGCACTCGGTGGCGGCAGCCTGGATCACTGCAACAGCCGGATGCGCAGCGCCGAGCGTTTCCGGGGTAACACGCAGGCCTGCCAGACCGAGATCCGTGATGCCGCCCGCGAACAGCGGCACCTGGCCACGTTCCGCCTGCGTCAGGCCGAGATGTGCCCGGTGGAGCCGGTCCTGTAAAACCCTCGGTTCGAACGCTGAAAATCAGAACTGCGTCACGGTTTTCCGGCGGCGCGGCTCGCATACTGAGCCCATCAGAGTTCGGTACAGGAACAGACCCATGAGCACATACACCGCGCTGTTACGCCGCACCGCCGCACAGCAGTTTCGTGTCACGTTTCCTGATTTCGAAGGGCTCAGTTGTACCGCAATCACGCAGGACCTGATCAAGCCCCTGGCAGAGGCCGTGCTGGCCAGCCAGATGGAGGAAATGTGCAGCAAGGGCATCACGCCACCGGAGCCCTGTTCACTACAGGACGCCCTGCGCGACGATGTCGAAAGTATTGCGCTGCTGATTGATGTGCAGGCGCGCTACAACGCGGACTTCCGCACCCGGCTGGAACAGTTCCAACCAACACCCGCTGCGGCCTGAACAGCGTCTCCCGGTGCGCGATAACTATACTGGGGTGCATGAGCCACCCCGTCTCCCCCTCCAATGCCCACGATGCTGAAGGTGATCAGCTGTTCCGGTTGCTCGTCGAAAACATCATCGACTACGCGATCTACCTGCTCGACCCGAACGGCAACATCCGCACCTGGAACAAGGCAGCCGAGCGTTTCAAGGGCTATTCCGCAGAAGAAATCATCGGCCAGAACTTCTCCATGTTCTTTACCGATGCAGACCGCAAGGCCGGACTGCCGGCGAAACTGCTTGAGGAAGCGACACGGGTTGGCCGGACTGAGGCGATTGGCAATCGGGTCCGGAAAGACGGCTCCACGTTCCGCGCCCACATCGTGCTTAATGCGATCCGGGATGAAAGCGGTGAACTGATCGGCTTCGGGAAGATCACCCGCGACTTTGCCCAACAATGCGAAATGCTGATCCGGGACACCAGCCAGGATCTGGGCAATCGGATGCAGGCCATCGTCGAGACTGTGCCGGATGCAGTGATCACCATCAACGCCAAGGGCATCATCGAAAGCTTCAACCCGGCAGCCCACAAGATGTTCGGATATGCCGCCTCCGAGGTCATCGGCAAGAACATCAAGGTCATCATGCCGCAGCCATATCACGATGAGCACGACAGTTACCTGTCCAATTACATGGAAACCGGTGACGCCAAGATCATAGGGATCGGCCGGGAGGTTACTGCTGTAAAGGAGGACGGGACTGAGTTTCCGATCGAACTGGCGGTAGGTGAGTTCGAAGTCGGCGAGGAAAAGTTTTTTGCCGGTGTCATCCGGGATATGTCTGAGCGCAAGCGGGCCGAGCGCGAGCAGCTCGACGCCAGCGAGCGCATTCGCGCCATCTTGGAAACGGTACCGGACGGCATCATCACCATTGATGAGGACGCCTGCGTGGAAACCTTCAACCCGGCGGCCGAGAAGCTCTTCGGCTTCAGCGCAGCTGAAGTCATCGGGCAGAATGTCAAGATGCTGATGCCGGAGCCCTATCACAGCGAGCATGACGGGTACCTGCATGCGTATCACGACACTGGCGATGCCAAGATCATCGGCACCGGCCGGGAGGTGATGGCCCGTCGCAAGAATGGATCGGTCTTTCCTATTGAACTGGCGGTTGGCGAAATCGCGCTGGGAGACCGGCTTATGTACGCTGGCGTCGTGCGCGACATCACCGAACGCAAACTGGCAGAAGACTCGATGCGCTACCTCAATGAGGCGCTCGAAAAGCGCGTCACGGAACGCACCGAGGCGGTCAAGGAACTGCAACAGGCCATGAGACAGTTGCAGGATGCGCAGGACCAGCTGGTGCAAACCGAGAAGCTCGCTTCGCTGGGCGGCCTAGTGGCGGGGATCGCCCATGAAATCAATACGCCGGTCGGCATCGGCGTGACGGCAGCATCCCATCTGCAGGAGATTACCGAATCCATCAGCGCCAGCTTCGCGTCTGCTCAGATGAAAAAGTCAGACCTGACGGAGTATCTGGACAGCTCGCGACAATCCACTGACATCATTCTGAACAACCTGCGCCGGGCTGCCGAACTCATCAACAGCTTCAAGCAGGTTGCGGTTGATCAATCGAGTTCCGAGCAACGTCGTTTCAATTTACTGCAATACATCGAAGAGGTGCTGACCAGTCTGCGTCCGCAACTGCGCAAATCCAGACTGCAATTGGAACTCAGCTGTCCGGAAGATCTGGAACTGGATACTTTCCCGGGCGCGCTGGCCCAGATCATCACCAACCTCGTGATCAACGCCACCATGCATGCGTTCGGGAAGAATGAGGAAGGGTCGATTCACATCGATGTGGAGCAGCAGCAGGAAAGCGTCGTGTTGATTTTCCGCGACAACGGCAAGGGAATATCGCGGGAACAGCTCGACAAGATTTTCGACCCCTTCTACACCACCCGGCGTGGCCAAGGGGGCAGCGGACTGGGTCTGAACATCGTGTACAACCTCGCCACACAGCAACTGCGGGGTACGCTGAATGTGGATAGCGAGTTGGGGAAAGGAACCGTCTTTCGGCTGTCCATCCCGCGCTAGGTGGCGCCCGGCGTCTCCGGCAGCGTAAAAATAAAAGTCGAACCTTCGCCTGGCTTCGACTGGACCTCGATCTTCCCGTTGAGCCGGTTCACGATGCGCTTGCAAATGGCCAGGCCAATACCGGTACCCTCGTACTCGGTCCGGTTATGCAGTCGCTCAAACTCTTCAAAGATCTTGTCGAGATACTGTGCCTCAATGCCAATGCCATTGTCGGACACCGCGATACGCCAGATCCCCGGCTCGTGATCCACAGTCACGCTCACTTCCGGTGAGCGATTCGGCGGACTGTACTTCAGGCCATTGCCGATCAGGTTCTGGA
>JBFKXW010000236.1:0-4983 GCA_041637915.1 Pseudomonadales bacterium
ACTGAACTCATACTGCCAGTAATCCTCCTTGCCTAAGACATGGCCGGCGTAGAATTTTTCCAGTGCCGACTTGTCGTTGGCGATGGAGTCCGGCGGGACCTTGGTGGAGTGGCAGCGCGCACATTCGCGGGCGTAAACCTTACGACCTTCCGGCACGACCTTGCGATCAATGAACGCGGCCCCCGGCGTGCCATCAATGTCCCTGGCCGCCATCAGGTAGAACGGCCCGCCGGTCAGCAGATAGGCCGCGAGATCCGGCATTTTCGCGTCGGCGTAGTTCCAGGCTTCGCAATCCTGGTAACACTGTTTGATGCGCTGGGGCGACTGCGCCGCTTCCGGGCCGAAGAAAGTACCCGGAATCGGGAAGTTCGGGGTCCAGCATTCCTCTGTGCACATCCCGATATTGATGTACACACGCATCAGCGCAAGGTGGTCACCGACCGAGTCTTCGCCCCCCTTGAGCACGTGGAAGGTGGTCGCTTCCTTCACCTCACCGGTGATCGGGTGCTTCATCTTGTGCACGAACACCCGCTTGTTCATGAAGTCGGTGATGTTGTTCTGGGTGCCCGGGTTGTGCTGGAAGTCGTTCGGATTCAGCGAGGTATCCACCGAACCCGGCCGTGCGCCCATGGTCGCCTGCTTGGCAAAGTGATTCTCCGGCACGGCAGACAGGAACGCAGTCAGCGGCTGGTTCGTGTGCTGATTGCCGATATGACCGGTCAGGTGCTCCCACTGGGGCTCATTGGGGTTTTCCGGCGGGTTGGTCGGATCGAGACCGACGTGGCACTGCACGCAGGGATGGCCGATGGCCCAACGCTTGTTGTTTCGCATCTCGCCTTCCTCATAAGGCGCGGTGCGCGGGTTGTACTCTTCCGTAGCGTCCTTGAAATACTTGCGGTATCCCAATATGCCGCTGGAGTGCGGATCCTGACATTTGTCAGTCCAGAACGTGGACTCGTCCCCCTCTGTACAATCGGGATCATTAATCATGCCCCACTTGGTGAAGCGGTGCTTGCGTTGCTTGGTGTGCAGCCATTCCTCGTAATGCATGTATTCGCCGATGGTGCGGGTCAGGTGCAGTTCGTTGAGGTCCTGATTCCCGAAGGTTCCCTTGAACCAGACATCCCGGCCGCGCCGAATCTGTTCGCGCCATTCGTTGACCTTCTCCGGCATATCCGCCTCCACGTCGCGGAACAGCGAGAGTGCGATGCGGCAACCCTCTGCGTCGTAGCCGGTTGGTTGCGGCTGATCACAGGGCGGCGGCGTGTATTGCGGGATGGGTGCGATGCTCCAGGTGATCGGTCCGCGCAGCGTATGCGTCTCCGGCCCGGTGCCCTTGTTCCATATTTTCTTGGCGGCCAGCGTGGAATAGAAGTTGTCGTCATACCACTTGCGGTTGTCGAGCACCTTCGGGCTGCCATGATAGATCCCGTTGGCTTTACCAATCTCGGCCATCTTGTCCAGTGTGATGGGCCGCAGTGTACGGGTGAACGGCTGATCAGGAACGGCCACCTTTTGCTTTGGCATCTCAGCGATGGCGGCTGCAGAGGGCAGCGTCAGAAGGAAAGCCAGGCCGGCGTGCAGTAGTCTCATTCTTGATTTCCCTGGATTGGACAAGTTCTGTACAGCTCTCATGCTGACCCGGGCTCCCGGGCCACGGCATGACAGTCACCACTTCTAAGTGCTTGAAAAAATATAGTTCAATTCACTGCCCACACAAGTTTGAATGAGACAAACCGCCCGGTACCTTGCCGCGCGACCGTGCGGCTCCTTCGCTGTACGTGGCGCAGCCCCGCGCTACAATGGCTATTCGAAAGCGAATTCTGGCTGTCCCCTTTGCAGAAAATGCCCCAGACGGTGCTCCTCCTGCTGTTCCTGCTCCCCGGGACCGCAGTGTCCAGCACGGTGACAGCGTGGAATTACCACCCCTGGCCGCCCTTCCACACCGGTAAGAACGAAGGACTCTCGCAGACCCTGATTTCATTACTGAATGAGCACCTTCCGGCACGCCAGGCACTCGACCTGGAGTCCATAGAACGGCGACGGCTCAATAATGAACTCACTGCGGGAGCGAGCGGTGTGGTGCTGTTGGCCAACCCGGCCTGGTTTGGCGACCGGAAATGTGAGCATTATTTGGTCAGCCCGGCGCTGATGTGGGTGCGTGATGAGCTTGTTTCACTGGCGAAGTCGCCGGTGAACTACCGCGCACCGAACGACCTGTTTGGTCTGCGTCTGGCGTTTCTGCAGGGCTTCAAACTGGTCGGACTGACGGATCACATCAATGCCGGCCGCATCCAGCGTATCGATTCCATCACGTCGGAGTCCAACCTGACTCGTATGCTGCGCGGCCAGGTGGATGTCGCGGTCATTCCGCGCACCCAGGTGCAGAATCTCAAAAAACTCGACAGCCGGTTTCACGTCTCCGACCAGCCCCTGCATCGCAGCACACGGCACCTGCTGTTCACACCAGACCTGCAGGAAGCCCATGCCGCCGTCATGGAAAGCCTTCGCAGTGCGCAGTTCCGGCAGGAGTGGCGCGCGGCCCTCAAAGAGTACGGCATGGAGCTGCTCATTCTCAGCGATTCAGACCTTGAACACGATCCGGCTGCGCAGACCTGCGAGCAGCATGCACGGTCTCATTCAGCAACCCCACCCGTCCATCCGGCCACGCAGTCGTCCGACTGCATCGCGCCCTCTCCGCGGTCGCAGACAGACTGCGTGGGCGAAGCATATAAATGATTTTTTACTCATTTATCAGCGATTTCAAGGCCGGCGCATGCCCAAAAGGTGATTCCTCGTCCGGCATCTGGTGCGGTCATTTGACTGGCACAACGCCCAATTCTTTCCCCGTCACGACAAACCGCACTAGAATGAACAGACCGACCGGCGCCGCGCCATCAAATGCTGCCCCGTGCCTTCTGTCGACCGGGATGAAGATGAAGTTGCCGGCCTATTCAGTATCTTGACACCGTGAGCCACTCTGTATGACAAAGGACGCTACCCAGCCAGCAAGCCGAACGTTAAACATTCTGTTCCTCGACGACAGCGCGGACGATCGCGAAATGTTCTCGGATTATTTCGATCGGTGGGCGCGCAGGGAGGCTGCCGGGAGCGGGCTCAAGTTTTATGTGGAATGTGTGGCGACCATCGAGTCAGCACTTTTCTCGCTGGGGACCCGCACATTCGACGTTTTTTTTGTCGATTACCTGCTGGTGGACCCCTCTGGAGCGCAGACGACCAGCAGCGAGATGCTGGAAAAGCTGTTGCGACAATGTGTCCGGATCCCGGTCGTGATCTGCTCCGGATATCCCCGGACAGCGCTGCCGCCTGAGTTCATGCACCTTCTGCCAGAGAGCCAGATTCATTACCAGTGCAAATCAGATTGGTCACCGGAGCGGCTGGGCGAACTGGTGGAGAAAATCATCGCCGCTCCGCTGAGGCTGCTGTTTCTGGAGAATGCGGAGGGCGAAATCCAGCACCTGCAGCGTGAACTGGAACACACCTCGCAATACCACTTTGAAATGCAGGTGGTACGCTCCGCTGCAGACTTGCGAACCGCCCTGCAGCAGCAACACTACGACGTCCTGCTGGCCGATGTTGCCGTGAACGGCAATAGCTCAGCGCTGGTCCGGGCAGCGATACAGATGGAAAACGGTCCGGCCGTGCTGCTGCTCGGCGATGCGGACCAGGCATCGCAGGTACTGCAGGATTTGAACCTGGGTCGCGACAGTGGCGTGCGTCTGCTGGACCGGGACGAACTGGATGGCAACACCCTGCTCAACAAGGCGCTCGCGCTGCGGAATCGGAACCAGGAACGCGTCCGCCTGGACGACACCATCACGTAAAGGTGTGACACCGAAAGTCGCGCGTTCAGCATTCCCGGCATGTTTCGTCTGGCTCGCCACCAGCAGTGCGTCGGTAAAAACAGGATTGAGGAATTCCTGCCCCATCTGGCGGTCCTGAAGGCAACCCTCAACGACCTGGATCTCGATACATCCCGGAAAGTCCCCGCCAAATATCGGGATCTCATGAAAGCTCGGAACTAGGCAGCCTGCTCCGCCAGGTATCCCGCAACCAGGCACTTCAGGATGCCGTACTCGTAGCGGCCCCCCAGTGCTTCGTACAGCGGTTTCAACTGTCGACGTTGCGGGTCGAAATGCGCGCGAATCAACGGTTCAAGTTCGGTCAAGCCCTGCTGCGGCATCTCCACTACCTCGTCCACCTGCAGGAGGCCCGCTGCAATGCACTCCGCCAGATGGCTGTAGATGGTGCCCAGGCCGAGATCCCGTGCCAGTGCGATGGACCGCGCGCTGGTGCCCGCCCGAAACTGCTCCAGTGTTTCTGACACCGTCTCGCTGAGCTGGTCCATCGCACTGCGCGGGTGTTGCGCCAGCACGGTGAGGAAGATCTCCCCGTACTTTTCCAGCTTGCTGACGCCCACACCGCTTAGCCGCGCAAACTCGTGTCGATTCTGCGGGCGCAGTGTGATCATCTCGTGCAGGGTCCGGTCATGGAACACGGTGTACGGGGGCACACCCCCTTCGCCGGCGAGTTGCTTGCGCTTCTCCCGCAATGCATCAAACAGGCGCTGGTCACCGCGATTCAGTGCGGCCGCACCCTTGGTTTGCTGCCGGCGGGCCTTCTCCGGCTCCACTTCCTTGCGTAACCACAACTGTGCCTCGCCACGCAGTATCGGCCGGGCCATCCCGGTCAGTCGCAATGCCCCGTAGGCTTCCGGGTCCGCAATCAAATGGCCCTGCGTCACCAGTTGCCGAAAGACACTCCGCCACTGCCGGGCCTCCAGATTCCGCCCGACTCCATAAGTGCTGAGCGTTTCATGATGAAACTGCCGGACTTTTTCGTTATCGACACCGCGCAGCACATCAATCACATGATTCGCGCCAAACCGTTGCCCGGTGCGGTACACACAGGACAACGCCTTCTGCGCCACCTCGGTGCCATCGTAGGTTTCCGGCGGGTGCA
>JBFKXW010000237.1:0-4983 GCA_041637915.1 Pseudomonadales bacterium
GATCGCACCCGTGCGCTGTTCGTCGATGACAACGAGCAGGTGCTGGACGCCGCGGCATCCTTCGGCATTCGCCATCTGCGGACGATTCTGCAGCCGGATGGCGGCCAGCCGGAACGACTGCGCACGCGTCATCCGGCGATTGGAGACTTCGCAGATATCCTGCCGCGCTCGCCATGACAGAGAGCCCGGTGCGTCTGGACCAATGGCTCTGGGCGGCACGGTTTTTCAAGACCCGCGCGCTGGCGCGCGCTGCCATTGAGGGCGGCAAGATCCGCTACGACGGGCACGCGGCCAAACCGGGCAAGCGGGTCGAACCGGGCGCATTGATCCGGGTGCAACGGGGCTGGGAAGAGATGACCGTGACCGTGCTGAGTCTCAGCGCCCGCCGGCAGGGCGCGCCGGAGGCCGCGCTACTCTACGAGGAAACCGAGGCCAGCCGCAGGGCGCGCGAAGAGGCCAGCGCCCAAAGGAAGGCGGCCCGGGACAGCTACGCGCCCCCGCAGGGCCGGCCGGACCGGCGCGACCGTGGCCGGATCATTCGTTTCCAGAGACGCGAAAAAAGCTGAACCAGCGCAACCCCGGAATGGACCGCGCCATCCAGGCAATCAGCGGTTCGAAGCGGGCGGTCACCCAGCGGGCAGCCCGGCCATGGTAGGGCGTGCAGAAACCCAGGCTCATGGCCAGAAACGCGACGAATACGCCACCCACCAGCACATCAGACAACGCGTGCGCGCCGGCCACAAGCCGGGGCAGCACCAGCAGGGCCGCCAGTACACAGGCCAGCAGGCTGCCAGGCCCCACCCGCCGGTTCAGCAGGTACATCGCCCAGGCCATCAGGACCGATGCGTGATCCCCGGGGAAACTCTCCTTGGAGGAATCCTTGGTATCCAGTCCGGGCACCAACTCCGTCAGCCGGTAGGAAGGCTCGAAAATCAGAGATGGACTGGGACCCACCACACCGTAATGTTCCGCCGAGGCGTCCAGCACCTCGCGTACGATCAGGCCCAGCAAGAGAATGCTAAAAAAGCCGAACAGGGCCCGACGAACCTCATCTGGCTCAAAAACCAGTCCGGGCAGCGCCAGAAAGGCCAGCATCATGCACGCGGAGAGCAGGTCGACCGGCCGGTAATTGGCCCAGGCCCAGAATACCGCCCAGTCTCCACCACCCGCCAGGGTCCCGTTGAGAGCCAGGAATACCGCCTCATCCAGGCTACGCCATGCGGCATTTCCGGCTGGAACCAGCAGCGAGATCAGCATCAGGATGCCGAACCCACCCAGCACCAGCGCCTGGGCCGGGCGCCAGCCCGGCTCAAAAAAGCCCGTTTTCTGTTCCATTCATCCCCCCTCAGGGCGCCTGCCAGGGCCTCAGGGGCCGGCCCGGTGACAGCGGTATTACGAGGCGGCGTAATTTGCCATAATAGCGCCCTCGCGAGCCAGGCACCTTCCTGCCAACCGTCGCCGGAACACCGATTTCCACCCCTTTTTCAATCACACGAGCCACTCCACGATTACCGCTATGAACCAGGCAATTGATATCAACACCCATCGTACTGTTTTCCAGAACCTCTCCACCGCCCAGCTGATCGAGCTTGCGTTGCAGCGTGAGGAGGGCCAGTTTGCCTCCAATGGCGCTTTCGTCGTCAGCACCGGTGCCCGCACCGGCCGCTCACCGATGGACCGCTACATCGTGGATGAGCCCAGCACCAATGAGTCCATTGACTGGGGCAAGGTCAACCGCCCGTTCGACAGCGGCCAGTTTGATGCGCTCTGGGAGCGCGTGGTGGAACACGCCGAACAGGCGGACAACTTTGTCTCGTTGCTGCACGTCGGCGCGGACCCGGAGCATTACCTCCCGATCCGCGTGACCACCACCACGGCCTGGCACAACCTGTTCGCGCGGAACCTGTTCGTGCGCCCGGAGCTCTTCAACCCAAAGAGCAAGGAAGAGTGGCAGATTCTCAACGCGCCGGACTTCGTGTGCGAACCCGAGCGCGACGGTACCAACAGCGACGGCGTGGTCATCATCAATTTCGCGCGTCGCAAGGTACTGCTGGCCGGCATGCAGTACGCCGGCGAGATGAAGAAGGCCATGTTCTCTGTGCAGAACTTCCTGCTGCCTGAAAAAGATGTGCTGCCCATGCACTGTGCCGCCAACGTCGGTGAAAATGATTCCGTCACATTGTTTTTCGGCCTTTCGGGCACCGGCAAGACGACGCTATCGGCCGATCCACACCGCTATCTGATCGGTGATGATGAGCACGGCTGGGGCCGGGGCACCGTCTTCAATATCGAAGGCGGCTGCTATGCCAAGTGCATCGACCTGCGCCAGGAACATGAGCCGGTCATCTGGGATGCGATCCGGTTCGGCGCCATTATCGAGAATGTCGTGATTGACCCGATTACCCGGGTTCCCGATTACGCCGATGACAGCCTCACGCAGAACTCCCGGTGCGCCTACCCACGCGAACACATCGCCCTGCGCGTGGAGGACAACCGGGCCGGAGAACCCGAGTCGGTCATCTTTCTGACCTGCGACCTGACCGGTGTGCTACCGCCCGTATCGATCCTGACCAAGGAAGCTGCCGCATATCACTTCCTCAGCGGCTATACCGCACTGGTGGGTTCCACGGAAGTCGGTGCCGGACCCGGCATCAAGTCCACGTTCTCCACCTGCTTCGGCGCACCCTTCTTCCCACGACCGGCCCGTGTGTACGCAGAACTGCTGATGCGGCGCATTGAAGAGTTCGGCAGCGCGGTGTACCTGGTCAACACCGGCTGGACCGGTGGCCCGTATGGTGGCGGCGGCGAACGGTTCAGCATCCCGGTCACGCGCTCCATCATCCGGGCGATCCAGTCGGGCAGTATCCGCAGCGCGGAAACCATCGCACTGGACGGACTCAATCTGATGATTCCGACCCAGATCGAGGGCGTCGATCCGCAGCTGCTGGACCCGCGCAAAACCTGGCAGGATCAGGAAGCCTATGCGGCGCAGGCGCGCGATCTGATCGGACAGTTCCGCACCAATTTCGAGAAGTTCGCGGACATCGACCCGGCGATCATCGCAGCCGGCCCGCAGGAACTCGACTGAAGTCCGTGCACGCGTAGGGGCGTCTGGCGACGCCCCTACGCAGCGCCTTGATTCATTCCTGACATTTACCCCTGATCCCGGCGCGACGCCAGCCAGTCGCGCACCGCATCTCCGGTGGCAAACGGCCACGGGCGCAGCTTGTGCAAGGGCACACGCCTGTATTCCGCCAGTTCCGGCCCGATGTGTACTGCGCCGTTCGCCCGCACGTGAAACGCGATAATCAGTTCGTTGCGCTGCGGGAACGGATAGTGGCCCACAAATCCCGCCACTTCACCCTCCAGGCCCAGTTCTTCCCTCAACTCGCGTAGCACGCCGGCTTCCGGCGTCTCCTCACGCTCCAGAAAACCGGTGACCAGCCCGAACCACTTTTCCGGCCAACCGACATTTCGCACCAGCAGGACGTCCTCGCCGTGCTCCACGATGGCGGCCACGACGGGCGTCGGGTTCCCCCAATACACGAACGCACAGGCCTGACTGTCGCACACCATCCGCTCCAGCCCGTCACGCTGCTGCGGATTGAGCCCGGACCCACACCAGGGGCAGTACTGGAACTTTGGCATCAGGGTTTCTCCGTTTGAGCGGCCACACTGCGTAACAGCGGCTCGGCCGCATGCCAGAAATCTTTCTCGTTCGACGGGCAGCCATTGTGCCCACACGGCCAGGAAACCAGCGGCACTTGCGCCGCTGCCGCCAGTTCCTTGCCCATCGCGAACGGAATGGTCGTGTCCTGCCTGCCGTGAAACACCGCAACCGGACCATTGAACTGCCGGACAGCAGCCAGGTTGTCATACCGGTCACGCAGTAAAAAGGCCGGCACGAGGTAGCGGCGAGCGAACGGCTGCAGCCCGGTAAACGTAGAGCGCAACAGCAAGCCGGCCAGCGGCCGCTCACCAACCAGTCCGCAAACTGCGCCGCCGCCGAGCGACCAGCCATACCCAACGATGCGATTGGCCAGCACATCCGGTCGGGCGGCGAGCCGATCGAATGCCTGCAAAAAAGTGGCGTGGATGCTGTCCTTGCCGGGCGTGCCCGTGGATCGTCCATAGCCCGGGTACTCGACCAGCAACACCCCCCAGCCCTGCTCCCGGGGCCAGCGAAAGAACGGCGGCAAACCATCGATCACATCGCCGTTCCCATGCGCGTGCAGCAATACCGGATACCGTTTGGCGCCGTTGAGAGGACGCAACAACCACGCATCCACCTCGCCGTGCGCGGTCGCAATGCGCCAGGCCTCGGAATGTTCGTCCGGCAGGCGCACGGTAGGTGGCGCACTGACCAGCCGCGTCGGGTACAGCATTTCTCCCTGCATCAGGTAGAGCGTCCCTGCATACAGACCATACAGGGCGACCAGTGCGGCAAGCATCATCATGCCCCTCGACAAAACCACTATTCCAACCCGGCGAAAGTATATGCTGGCTTCCTGGCCCGGCGCTGATTATGCTGCCGGTGGATACGCAGATTGCCGGGGAAGCCCGTTGCCGCATATTGAAGAAGTACTCGCGGAGCTGGACGGCAGCCGCCTGCAACGGCATCTGTCCGAAGCCCGGTGCGGGCTCGAAAAAGAAGGGCTCCGGGTTGACCCATCAGGCGCACTCTCCGGTCGGCGACACCCCACCGCATTGGGCTCGGCGCTCACCCATGGTCAGATTACGACTGATTTTTCCGAGTCGCTGCTGGAACTGATCACGCCGGTCTTCCCGGACTCCGGTGCGGCACTCGCGCATATGGAAAAGCTGCATGTCTTCACCCAGCAGGGTCTCGATCAGGAACTGATCTGGGCTACCAGCATGCCCTGCCGGCTCCCCGCCGACAACGAAATCCCGATCGCGGAGTACGGTGCCTCCAATTCCGGACTGATGCGTAACATCTACAGACGCGGTCTTTCCTGGCGCTAC
>JBFKXW010000238.1:0-4980 GCA_041637915.1 Pseudomonadales bacterium
ACGGCCTTACAAACCTCGGGAAGGGCAGAATTCGCACGTTTTCAACGGGTTTGCACGGGCAGGGAAACGGGGGTGGCGGCTGTTCCCGGGTTCTCTTCTATACTGGATCGGCCTCAACGCCGAAATTGACATCGCCGGGGCACGTTTTATATTGGGCGCGCCCCGGTTCCGGGGCAGCTGTCACCACAGGAGGCCAGCCATGGCGGACAAGAAAGCGACTCTCACCATTGAAGGACTCGACCCGATCGAGCTCCCGGTGTATTCCGGCACGCTGGGGCAGGACGTCATCGACGTGGGCGCGCTGGTCAAGAACAACATGTTCACCTACGACCCGGGCTTTGTTTCGACAGCCGCCTGCGAATCCAAGATCACGTTCATTGATGGCGGGAAGGGACAGTTGCTGCACCGTGGCTACCCGATCGAGGAACTGGCAGACAACTCTGATTATCTGGAGACCTGCTACCTGCTCCTGAACGGCGAACTGCCCAACGCGGCGCAGAAAGCGGACTTCGTCGCCACGGTGAAAAATCACACCATGGTGCACGAGCAACTGATCCACTTCTTCAACGGTTTCCGCCGGGACGCGCACCCCATGGCGATCCTGTGTGGCGTGGTCGGCGCGCTGTCTGCCTTCTATCACGACTCGCTGGACATCTCGAACCAGCAGCACCGCACGGTCTCTGCATTCCGCCTCATCGCAAAAATGCCGACGCTGGCGGCCATGTGTTACAAGTACTCGGTCGGTCAGCCCTTCATGTGTCCGCGCAACGACCTCGAGTATGCGGAAAACTTCCTGTACATGATGTTCGGCGTGCCGGCCGAGCCCTACGAGGTCAATCCGGTGTTCGCGCGAGCCATGGACAAGATCTTCCTGCTGCACGCAGACCATGAGCAGAATGCTTCCACCAGCACGGTGCGCTTGTCCGGTTCCTCAGACGCCAACCCGTTTGCCTGCATCGCGGCCGGCATTGCGGCCCTGTGGGGACCGGCGCACGGCGGCGCCAACGAAGCGGTCCTGACCATGCTCGAAGAGATCGGCGATGAAAGCCGCATCGAGGAGTTTGTCGCCCGGGCCAAGGACAAGAATGACCCGTTCCGCCTGATGGGCTTCGGTCACCGCGTCTACAAGAACTTCGACCCGCGCGCCAATGTGATGCGCAAAACCTGTGATGAGGTGCTCGGCGAACTCGGCCTGACCGACGACCCGATGCTGAAGATCGCCAAGCGCCTTGAGAAGATCGCGCTGGAAGACGAGTACTTCATTCAACGCAAGCTGTATCCGAACGTTGACTTTTACTCCGGCATCATCCTGAAGGCGATCGGCATTCCGACCAACATGTTTACCGTCATCTTCGCGTTGTCCCGTACGGTCGGCTGGATCGCCCACTGGAACGAGATGATCAGTGGCAGCTACCGGATCGGGCGGCCTCGCCAGCTGTACACAGGCGCGACCGCGCGCAGCTTCGTACAGGTGGACAAGCGTTAGGCGGAACGTTGGCGGCACCTACCCTGTCCGAACCGAAGTGCGCGCCCGGCGGAAAGCGGGCGCGCAACAAGGAACAGAACCGGGCAGCCATCCTCCGTGCGGCGCAACGATGCTTCAGTGAGCATGGGTTCGATGGAGTCACCGTGCGCGATATCATCGGTGCGACGAACCTCGCCACGGGCACGTTCTACAACTACTTTCAGGACAAGGAAGAGGTTTTTTCCGCACTCATTGAGGATGTATCGGAACGCCTCAATCAGGAACTGCACTCCCTGCGTGCAGGGGCGACCGATCTTCACGGACTGTTGAATGACACCTACCTCCATGTGTTCCGGTTTTTCGCGGCCGAATCAGAATTGTTCCGCCTGATCGACCTCAATGACCCGTTTATCCGTGATCGGTATCAGGGCAGCGTGCTGTCGGCGACCATGCAGCAACTGGAGCAGGATATCGTCGAGCTGAAGGAGCGCGGCATTCTCCCGCCGGTGGACGTCGAGTATCTCTCTGCAGCGTTTTACGGCGTGGCGTACGAAATGCTTCGGGTGCTGACGAAACGCCCCGAACCCGACCCTGAACACGCCGCAGCGATCGCCACGCAGATTTTTTTGTGCGGGATCGGCAGTGGAGCCAACGCCCCCTCCTGACCGGCGCTACAACGCACCACCGGATAGCACAATTTCATCACCCGCCGCCGCCAGGGCAGCCGGCGACTTGTTGCGCGCATTGCTCACGGCGCGGGAAAGCGGCGTGACGCGTAATTCCACACTTTCGTTGGGGACCATCAGCTCGCGCAATGTTTGCTCGGGGGTTTCCCTCGAAAGCCACGGCTGCAGGGCATCCTCGTTGAGGATGACCGGCATGCGGTGATGCCAGTCCCGAAAATCGGCACGTGCCTCGCAGGTGACGATGGCGAACGACTCCAGCGCTTCCTCGCCCTCGCCCCAGCGATCCCAGATCCCTGCCAGCGCCAGGCCAACATCTGCGCGGCGAATGCTGTACGGCGTTTTCTCCCCGGTAAGGCTGCTCCATTCAATAAATGAACTGGCCGGAACCACGCAACGTTGTTTCTGAAAGGGCCCGCGAAACGCCCGGCTTTCTGCGATCGTCTCGCATCGCGCATTGAACATTGCGTACTTCTGGCTCGGCCCCGGTGACCAGGACGGCACCAACCACCAGCGCGCCCAGACTGCTTCGCGGCTGCCATCGCGTTCCCGGACAAGGGGCAGGGTCTCGGTGGGCGCCAGGTTCACACCCGGCAGCGGCCCCAAGTCAATCCCGAGGATCTCCAGCACCAGGCGCGTGGCGGGGTCATCTGTCAGGTTATACCGGCCGCACATGCGTCGGTCTCAGGCCGGCACAGGGGATGATGCAGGCGAGGCCACCGGCAGGGCCCAGTCGATGGGCTCCATGCCCTGTGCCTGCAGGTAGGTATTGGCGCGCGAAAAATGGCGGCAACCGAAAAAACCCCGCGATGCCGACAGCGGGGAGGGGTGCGGAGACTTCAGCACCAGATGTCGCTGCGTATCGATGAACTGACCCTTCTTCTGCGCGTAACTGCCCCATAGCATGAACACAATGCCGTCCCGTTCCTGATTCAGCAATTCAATCGCCCGATCCGTGAAACGTTCCCAGCCACGACCCTGGTGCGCACCAGCCCGGCCCTGCTCCACCGTCAGCACACTGTTCAGCAGGAGAACCCCCTGCTCCGCCCAATGCTGCAGGCAGCCATGCTGCGGACGCGTTACGCCAAGGTCCGCTTCCAGTTCCTTGAAGATGTTTTGCAGGGAAGGGGGCGGCGCCACCCCGGCACGCACCGAGAAACACAGCCCGTGTGCCTGACCCGGGCCGTGGTAAGGATCCTGTCCGAGCAGGACAACGCGAACGTTCGAAAACGGCGTGCTGTTGAACGCATTGAAAATTTCAGCGCCCGGCGGAAACAAGCGCTTGCCATTCTCACGCTCCGCCAGCAGGAACGCGCGGAGTGCCTCCATGTAGGGCTGCCGGAACTCCGGCAGCAGGCGGGACTTCCACTCCGGCTCGAGTTGAATCCGATCCGCCGCTTCGCTCATGCGCACTCCACGACCAGTAAAAACACGGAAAACCTGACCAATGCACCCGCTACAATTTGATTCATATTGCTCACATTGGACTTACGTTATGGTAAATCTGTATCATCTTCAGCGTTTTGATTCTTGAGTCTTTTGTTTGATTTCTATCAACCATGGAGGGTGCTAGATTGGGACTGAGAAGCTCGACGAACACTAACATTTTCTGCCACGCCTGCCGTACCGCTGATCCCCTGAAGTAGTGAACAGTCCAATGATAAATGAATTGAAGGACGACGAACTCACGGCGCTGATTTCGCTTGAGCCGCGCAAGAAACCGACGCAGAAGCGGTCCCGGGAACGCGTGGACAGCATTCTCGATGCCTGTGCAGAACTACTCGACGAAGTCGGACCGGACGGGGTCAACACGAACACCATCGCGGAACGCGCGCACATCCCGGTTTCCTCCCTCTATCAGTATTTCCCCAACAAGCACGCCGTACTGATCGAGCTGATGTCACGCCAGTTGGCGGAGATCGACGCGGTCGGCGAGCAAATCAGCCAAAGCCTGGCACCCGACGCGCACTGGAAGGAAATCTGTGACGACGTGCTGAATGGCTACCTGGCGTTCTGTCAGAACCTGCCCGGATTCACCCCCCTCTGGCATACCATCCAGGCGCACCCTGATCTGTACCAGATCAGCAGCAAACAGATGGTCGACAGCCTGACCAGCCTGCGCAACCTGTGCCACACATAGACATCCCAGAAGGCGCCCAGACCGTACTCGGAGGAACAGGTACGTGCCATGCAACACATGGTCATTGAAACCGCCATCCCCACCATCGGCCGCGCTTCACGCCTGCACGGCAGAGAGCAAGAGCAACTCATGGAGGAAATTCGCCGGCTGATTCACGGCTACCTGAGAGAGTATCTGGGCGACTAATCAGCAGCGCCCTGCCGTGGGCGCATGTGCGGAAACAGGATCACATCCCGGATAGACGGTGATCCGGTCAACAGCATCACCAGACGATCAATCCCGATGCCCTCACCGGCTGCAGGCGGCATGCCGTATTCCAGCGCAGTGATATAGTCCTCGTCATAGACCATGGCCTCGGCGTCCCCCGCGGCTTTCTCGTCTGCCTGTTTCCGGAAGCGCTCCGCCTGGTCCTCGGCATCGTTGAGCTCGGAAAATCCGTTGGCGATCTCGCGCCCTCCGACGAACAGTTCAAACCGGTCGGTAATTTCCGGATCCTGATCGTTTCGGCGCGCCAACGGGGAAACCTCGGTTGGATAGGCCGTCACGAAGGTGGGCCGATGCAGCGTGTGCTCGACGGTCTTTTCAAAGACCTCCAGCAGCAGCTTGCCCCAACCCCACTCATCCTTGGGCTCGATCCCGAGTTCGGTGGCCACCGGCAGCAGCACCGAGCGATCCCGCAGATCCGCCCCGGA
>JBFKXW010000239.1:0-4906 GCA_041637915.1 Pseudomonadales bacterium
GGGAAGCCATGTTGGATACCGCCCAGGAACTCCGTCGCACTGATGTGTACATGGGCATCCACGTGGCCCAGCACACTGCCGCCCGGCAACACCCCCTTGAAGGGCGTGCCACTGAAATTGCTCTCGGCTTCCGGGAAATTGGCGCAACCGCGGGTCGGCACAAACCGGAAGGATTCGGCACTGCCACTGACTGCCAGCGTACCGCCAGCGATGGACAGGTACTGGCCAGGTGATTGCGTCGACTCAATCGTGAAAGACACGGACTGGATATTGGGATCCAAGAAGCCGGTGTACACGGCCACCTCCTCCGGAGTCGGCTCGCGGTGATAGGTCGGTGTCGGCGGGTAGGCCGTGGCGTCGCCTACGGCCTTGACGGTCCACTCCACGCTGTCGTCTGCATCCGGCCGCGCGCGACTGGAGAGACTGCCACCGTTATTGGACAACAACCGGCCCTGCGTGTTGTGCAGCATATATTTGCCCAGCGCCGTCGGCTTGAGATAGAACGGCTCGCCACCGCCGAGATCTCCTACATTGGCCTTGTACCCCGAACCGACCGGGCCGACGTATTGCTCCCGCGCATCGACGTAGAGCGCCCAGCACTGGTTGGCCATCGCATAGCGGGTACGCGCATCGCCGTGCGCGGCCCAGACGGACTGGCTGCCGATCAGCAGCAAGATAGCGAGTGCGCCGTGCACGCTCTGGTGATGTTTCGGGTTCATGTTGATTGGGTCGCTCCTGCCTGTTCTTTCGGGACAGCAGCCTGCGGGTGCCGGCTGCCTTGCAATGCCTGTGTGCTGTCTGTCAGCGTTAACCCAGGACGGTAGCACGCTTTTCGCGCTGCTTACTATTTCGCCAGATTTTCCGACCGACAACACAGTATGGGCCATTCTGCGGAGGCTGCCCGTGGCAAAAATCGCGGCAATGGCCACCGATCAAAGGCGTCCAGCCAGGAATCAGCCACTTTTGCGCCCAAAACATGAACGCCGCGTCATCAAAGCGACGAAATCCCGCCCAAAACAGCCATCAAAAATTTTGCGCTGTCAACATGGACAAGCCGCTTCGCTTGACCCTAGCATCGCCCCCTTCCGCAAATCCGAATATTTTTCCAAACCACCCACGACGAGAGCCATGAGCAGCGAAGAGAAGCAAAGAAAGCGTTACGACGCAGGAGTCCTGAAGTACAAGGAAATGGGCTACTGGGAACCCGATTACGAACCCAAGGACACAGACACCATCTGCCTGTTCCGCATCACACCGCAGGAAGGTGTCGATCCGGTCGAAGCAGCAGCCGCCGTGGCGGGTGAGTCCTCTACCGCCACCTGGACCGTGGTCTGGACGGACCGGCTGACGGCCTGTGACAGTTATCGCGCCAAGGCATTCAGGGTCGAGCAGGTGCCGAACAACCCGGAGCAGTATTTCGCGTGGGTCGCCTATGACCTGATCCTGTTCGAGGAAGGCTCCATCGCCAACATGACAGCGAGCCTGATCGGCAACGTATTTTCCTTCAAGCCCCTCAAGGCCGCGCGCCTGGAGGACATCCGGATACCCGTGGCCTATGTGAAGACGTTCAAGGGCCCGCCGACCGGTATGATCGTGGAGCGGGAACGCCTCGACAAGTTCGGTCGCCCGCTGCTGGGCGCGACCACCAAGCCCAAACTGGGCCTCTCGGGACGCAACTACGGCCGGGTAATCTACGAGGGGCTGAAAGGTGGCCTCGATTTCATGAAGGACGACGAGAACATCAACTCGCAGCCGTTCATGCACTGGCGGGACCGCTACCTCTATGTGATGGATGCCGTGAACAAGGCGCAGGCTGTCACCGGCGAGGTCAAAGGCTCGTACCTGAACATCACCGCCGGCACCATGGAACAGATGTATGAGCGTGCCGAGTTCGCCAAGGAACTGGGCAGCGTCATCATCATGGTGGATCTGGTCATCGGTTACACCGCCATCCAGTCCATCGCCGAGTGGTGCCGCCGAAATGACATGATCATGCACATGCACCGCGCAGGGCACGGCACCTACACACGTCAGAAGAATCATGGCGTAAGTTTCCGGGTGATCGCCAAGTGGCTGCGCCTCGCCGGCTGCGACCATCTGCACTGCGGCACCGCCGTGGGGAAACTGGAAGGCGACCCGCTCACCGTGCAGGGTTACTACAACGTGTGCCGGGACTCCTACACGAAGACGGATCTGCCGCGCGGACTCTTTTTCGACATGGACTGGGCCGATACCAAAAAGATCATGCCAGTTGCCTCCGGCGGCATCCACGCCGGTCAGATGCACCAGTTGCTGGATCTGTTCGGCGATGATGTGTGCCTGCAGTTCGGTGGCGGCACCATCGGACACCCCGGCGGCATCCAGGCCGGGGCAACCGCCAACCGGGTCGCACTGGAGGCGATGGTCAAGGCCCGCAATGAAGGCAAGGACATCATCCACGAAGGCCCGGATATCCTGCGTCAGGCTGCCAAGTGGTGTTCACCATTGCAGCAGGCCCTCGATACCTGGGGCGATATCACCTTCAACTATACCCCGACGGACTCCAGCGACTACGTCGCCACGCCGTCAGTATCCTGAGCATCCAGGGAGGAACACGATCATGATGTCCAACCCCACCCATCGAATCACGCAGGGTCAGTTCAGCTTTCTGCCAGACCTCACCGATGAGGAGATCACTCTGCAGATTGAGTACGGCCTGGAGAAAGGCTATGCCTGGAGCGTGGAGTACACCGACGACCCGCACCCCCGGAATACCTACTGGGAGATGTTCGGCAACCCGATGTTCGACCTGCGCGATGAATCCGGCGTGCTGATGGAAGTCAGCAACTGCCGCAAGACGTTCCCGGATCACTACATCCGCCTGATGGCATTCGACTCCACCCGGGGCATCGAAACCATTGTCATGAGTTTCATCGTCAACCGACCTGCGGCTGAGCCCGGGTTCAACCTGCAGCGGCAGGAAATCGACGGCCGCCGTATGCGCTACACCACGCGTGGCTATGCGGCGGAGAAGCCGGAAGGTAGCCGATATTGATCCGATGACCCGAGGGCACCTGATCTCTTTCATGGTACACACCACGATCGCGCGTAACGCGGCAGTGATCGCGGCTGGTGCCGCTCCGACGCTGGGTGGAAACGATTTTTCCCCTGCAGGAGCGACCACCAGCCGCGAAATTTCCGCAACCGGGTTCGTGCAGGGAACTCGCCGATGACTGACCCGCAACCCACCCAACCGGACAGCGTGGATTTGCAGCAATTGCTGCAGGAATCCAATGTCAGCGAGGTTCTCGACCAGCTCAACCGGGAACTGGTAGGCCTGGCGCCGGTAAAACGCCGCATTCGTGAGATTGCGGCGTTTTTGCTGGTGAGCAAGGCTCGTCAGCAGATGGGACTGGAATCTGACCCACCCTCGCTGCACATGTGTTTCACCGGCAATCCCGGCACCGGCAAGACCACCGTGGCCATGCGCATGGCGGAAATCCTGCACCGGCTCGGTTATGTCCGGAAAGGCCATGTGGTTGCAGTAACCCGCGATGATCTGGTCGGCCAGTACATCGGACACACTGCCCCGAAGACCAAGGAGGTGCTCAAGAAGGCCATGGGCGGCGTGCTGTTCATTGATGAAGCGTACTACCTGTACCGCCCGGAGAATGAACGCGACTACGGCCAGGAGTCCATCGAGATTCTGCTGCAGGTCATGGAGAATCAGCGCGATGACCTGGTCGTCATCCTGGCGGGCTATGCTGACCGCATGGCGACGTTTTTCTCTGCCAACCCCGGCATGGCTTCACGGATCGCGCACAATCTGGATTTTCCGGACTATTCCCCGGAGGAACTGATGCGCATCACCGGGATGATGTTGGAGCAACAGCATTACAAGTTGTCCGAAGGTGCAGCGACGGCCATGCACGAGTACATCGTCAGGCGTATGCAGCAGCCAAACTTTGCCAATGCACGGTCCATCCGGAATGCCCTCGACCGGGCCCGGCTCCGGCATGCGAATCGACTGTTCGAACAGGCCGAACAGGGCGCCCGGCTCGACGCCGAGGCGCTGAGCGAAATCAGTGAAGCGGACCTGCGCGCGTCACGCGTATTTAGTCAGGACGCAGAAGAAGGAACAGCATGAGTAAGGGAATACCGATGAGCCTCTACAGCGGACGCACGACCCTCTCCAAGTTTGTCATCGAACACCTCGGCGGCGATGGGCCCAAATCAGATCAGCTGGCCTCGTTGCTGATTGATGTCGCGGCTGCGGTGAAGACGATATCGGCGATCACCGGCAAGGGCGCGCTCGGCGGCTTGCATTCCTTCGTGGGTGCAGAGAGCACCTCCGGCAGCCACCAGGAACGGCTGGATGCGATTGCCAACGGGATTTTCATGGATCACTGCAGCTGGGGCGGGCCGGTCGCAGGCATGCTTTCTGCAGAGAGCGAGGAGCCCATCCCCGTGGCCGGAGACCTGATCCGCGGCCGCTACCTGCTGCTGTTTGACCCACTCGACGGCACCAACAACATCGAACTCAATGCCTCGGTGGGTTCGGTCTTTTCCGTACTGGAGTACACCGGCACCGGCAAGCCGGAAAAGAAGGATTTCCTGCAGGCCGGCAGCCGGCAGGTCGCGGCCGGCTACGCTATCTACGGCCCTGCCACCATGCTCGTGATGACGGCAGGCCGGGGCACCCACGGCTTCACTCTGGCCCGGGAAGTTGGCAACTTCGTACACACCCACCCCGACATGCATGTCGCCCAGGAGACCAACGACATTGCCGTCAATTCCTGCAGCGAGCGTTTCTGGGAAGCGCCGATCAACCGCTACGTGAGCGAGTGTAAGGAGGGCAGCGCAGGCATACGGGGCAAAAACTTCAACATGCACTGGATTGCTTCGATGGTCGCGGACGTGCATCGCA
>JBFKXW010000240.1:0-4889 GCA_041637915.1 Pseudomonadales bacterium
AGCAACGAGGACTTGCCGGTATTCGGCCGCCCGGCCAGGGCCACATAGCCACAGCGCGTCTCCGCTTCAGTCGATTCCGGCTCAGTCACTGGCTGACTCCAGCTGCGTCAGCATGCGACCGGCTGCCGCCTGCTCGGCGGCCCTGCGTGTCCGGCCATCACCCTGCGTGGGCCTTGACGCCTGCTGCACCCTGCAGGAGACGGTGAAGCGGCGGTCGTTGGGTGGTCCGATCTCTGCTTCCAGCGTGTAGAGCGGCAGATCCTCCCCGCGCGCCATCAGCCATTCCTGCAGGCGGGTCTTGTTGTCTTTCGGGGATGCACCGAGTTCCGGGTCAGCGAGACGCTCCGCATACAGCGCCAGCACCCGCGTTCGACAGATTTCCAGCCCGGCATCCAGATAGATGGCACCGATCAGTGCCTCCAGGCTGTCCGCCAGGATACTGTCGCGACGCTGGGCACCGGCGCGCAACTCACCACGCCCGAGCAACAATGCATCTCCCACCCCGATTGCGTCGGCGATCCGGGCGAGGCTCCGTCCATTGACCAGGGAAGCCCGAATGCGGCTCAGCCGGCCTTCACGCAGATCCGGAAAGCGGGCATACAGTTGCTCGGTGATAATCAGGCCCAGCACCGAGTCGCCCAGAAACTCCAGACGCTCGTAATGCGGCTTGCTGTGGCTGCTGTGGGTCAGCGCCTGCAACACCAGCTCAGGCTGATGAAAATCGTGCGCCAGTGCCCTGCAAAGCGCCTGCTGGCTGGCGTTCAGACCGTCGGGCACGCGTTAATTGGACTTGATCTCCGCGGAGTTTTCGAAGACCGCGATGATGTCCACGTTCCCCCACAGGTTGTCACGCCGCTCGTAATTCAGCGTCAGATAGGTGATTCCTTCATCGCGCTGGAAACTGGCTTGCTTCGCGTACTGATCCAGCCCGTTGATGAGCAGGCGTTTTTCCAGCGCGTTGCGCAGACTACGATTCGACATGTTCTGTGTTTCCGGATCTGAGGCAACCTGACGGATCACTTCCTCGATCGTCATATTGTCCACAAACATGGGCCCCAGCTTCACGCCCAGGGTGCCGATGATGCTCAGCCCGATCAGGATGAAAATGATGCCGATCATGCCCGCGCCACGCTGGCTGGTTTGGCTACTCATGCGGTCTGCTCCTTTGCATAGTGGAACCCATTATTGAATGGTTCCGTTCCGTTTAAAACTAGGAAAACTGAACAATGATTTCCAGTGCACCCAGATGGCAAACGCCCGGCCGACCAGATATTCATCGGCAACCGTGCCCCAGTACCGGCTGTCATTGCTGTGATCGCGGTTGTCCCCCATCACGAAGTAGTGGTTCTCCGGAACCTGCCACTCCTGATTCATACCGCTCTCAATCAGGCTGCGAAAGATCTGATGGCTCCGGTCACCAATCTGCTCTTCCAGCAACTGGTACTCCGGGTTGGCGGGCGGCAACTCTGCAAGTAACGTCAATGGGTAAGGCTCTCCGTTCACGTACAGCGACTTGTTTTCGTAACGAATGCGGTCACCCGGCACCCCCACCACCCGTTTGATGTAATTGATGGACGGATCCTGCGGAAACCGGAACACGATGACATCACCCCGTTCCGGATTCTCCATCTCCTTCACCTTGGTACCGAGGACCGGCAGCCGGATGCCATAGGTGAACTTGTTGACCAGAATGAAATCGCCGACCTGCAGGGTCGGTAACATGGAGCCCGACGGTATCTGAAATGGCTCAACCAGAAACGAACGCAACACCAGAACCAGCAATAACACCGGAAAAATCGAACGCGAGAAATCGACGATCCCCGGATCCGGCAACACGTCCGCAGCCGGCACGCCCCCCGCCTCCCGCGCCTGCTCGGCCAGACGCTCGCGCCGACGCCGCCGCTCCGAGGCAAAAAGCAGCACGTCCATCAACCAGATCACGCCGGTGACGAGAACTGACAACACCAGAATCAGCGGGAAATCGATATTCATGAGTCCACCTTCAACACAGCCAGGAAGGCTTCCTGTGGCACTTCCACACGACCCAGCTGCTTCATGCGTTTCTTGCCCGCCTTTTGCTTTTCCAGCAGTTTCTTCTTGCGGGTGATGTCACCGCCGTAGCACTTGGCGGTAACATTCTTGCGCAGCGCCTTGACGGTGGTCCGCGCCACGACCTGCCCACCGATCGCGGCCTGAATCGCAACGTCGAACATTTGTCGGGGAATCAGCTCGCGCATTTTCTCGGCCAGCTGCCGCCCGCGATACTGTGCCTTGTCGCGATGCACAATCAACGACAGCGCATCGACGCGATCTCCGTTAATGAGAATATCCAGCTTGACCAGAGCGGCCGGCTCGAAACGCTCGAAGTGATAATCCAGTGAGGCGTAACCGCGACTGCAGGATTTCAGGCGGTCAAAGAAATCCAGCACCACTTCGCTCATGGGCAGGTCGTAACTGACACTGATCTGCCGCGCGAGATACTGCAGGTTGATCTGCACGCCACGCTTTTCCACGCAGAGCTGGATGATCGCGCCGAGATGGTCCTGCGGGGTCAGGATCGTGGCACGTACAATCGGCTCGCGGATTTCCTCCACCGTGTTGGCAGCCGGCAGCTGGGCCGGATTGTCCACGGAAACGGTTTCGCCATCCGTCTTCACCACCTCGTAGATCACCGTCGGTGCGGTGGTAATCAGGTCGAGATCGTACTCGCGCTCCAATCGCTCCTGCACGATCTCCATGTGGAGCATGCCCAGAAAACCACACCGGAAACCAAAACCGAGCGCACTGGAGGTTTCCGGTTCGTAATAGAGGGCGGCATCGTTCAGCGCGAGCTTCGCCAGCGCATCGCGGAAATCCTCGTAGGCATCCGACTCGACCGGAAACAGCCCGGCAAAAACCATGGGTCGGACCCGCTGGAAGCCGGGGAGCGCGGGGGTTTCGGGCGCACGCGATGAGATGATCGTATCGCCCACCGGGGCACCCTGAATCTCCTTGATGCCCGCCACGAGGTAGCCCACCTCGCCGGTATTCAGCTGCTCCAACTCACTTCGGCGCGGCGAGAAACACCCCAACTGGTCCACATCCCAGGTGCGGCCCGTCGAACGCACCTGAATCCGTTCGCCCTTGCGCACAGAGCCACTGACAATCCGCACCAGCGACACCACACCCAGGTAATTATCGAACCAGGAATCCACGATCAGTGCCTGCAGGTCACCCTCGGGCGCTCCGACCGGCGGGGGAATCCGTCGCACCAGTTCCTCCAGCAGGGCATCCACGCCCTTACCGGTCTTGGCACTGATCAGGCAGGCCTGGCTGGCATCCAGCCCGATAATCTCCTCGATCTCCTCTTTGACCCGGTCGCAGTCCGCCTGCGGCAGGTCGATCTTGTTGAGCACAGGAAACACTTCCAGACCCTGCTCAATCGCGGTGTAGCAGTTCGCCACGGACTGCGCCTCGACACCCTGCGCGGCGTCCACCACCAGCAACGCGCCCTCACAGGCGGCCAGCGAGCGCGACACCTCGTAGGAGAAATCGACGTGCCCGGGCGTATCAATCAGGTTGAGCTGATAGGTCTCGCCGGAGCTGCTGGTAAAGGACAACCGCACCGCCTGCGACTTGATAGTGATCCCGCGCTCACGCTCGAGGTCCATGGAGTCCAGCACCTGCTCGGACATTTCCCGCTCTGTCAGGCCGCCACAGAGCTGGATCAGGCGGTCCGCGAGCGTGGACTTGCCATGATCGATGTGCGCAATGATGGAGAAATTGCGGATGTGCTGCAGGTCAGACACGGTGCTCGTTCAACTCAAAATGACGACGTCGCCCGTTTGGACGTCCGGGGCGCGCATGGTACCCGATTGTTGGTTTGCGCGCTCCGGGTATCCGGACTAATCGCCCAGCCGGAGGGAGACAAAAAATGGCGTGCCATTGCGGATCAGCCGGACCGGAACCGCCTTGTTCAGCGGCAGCTTTTCGCTGATCCGGACCAGTGCCTTGCGGTCGCGGACCTCTTCACCATTCACCATCGTGATCACATCGCCCCGATTGATCCCGGCCTTGGCGGCCGGCCCCGGGCGCACTTCGCGGACCAGCACGCCGTAGGGCGTGTCCAGTTGCTTGCGCTGGGCAGCATCGAGGTTCTCCACCCGGAGGCCGAGCGGACCCACTTCATCCGGCGCCTGCTGGACCTGCGCCACCTGTGGCTCTTCCTCAGGCAATGCACCGACCGTGACCTTGACGGTTTTCTGTTTCCGGTCCCGCATGATTTCCACCGGCACCTTGGTACCCGGCAGCGTGGCGCCCACGATGTGCGGCAGTTCGGCGGAAAGCTCCACATCGCGGCCGTCGAACCGGAGAATGACATCGCCCTCCTGCAGACCGGCACGCTCTGCGGGCGTATCCTCGAAGACCTGGGCGACCAGCGCGCCGACCGGTTTCTCCAGCCCAAAACTCTCGGCCAGATCGCGATTCACTTCCTGAATCTGGACGCCCAGCCAGCCTCTGGCCACGGCGCCGGTTGCCTGCAACTGACGCGCCACATCCAGTGCCACGTCCATGGGGATCGCAAAAGAAAGCCCGATCGACCCGCCACCACGAGTGAAAATCTGCGAATTGACGCCAACCACTTCCCCGCGCAGGTTGAACAGCGGCCCACCGGAATTGCCCGGATTGATCGCCACGTCGGTCTGGATGAAGGGCACATAGTTCTCACGTGGCAGGTTACGCCCCTTGGCACTCACGATACCCGCGGTGACGGTATAGTCGAAACCAAACGGCGAGCCGATGGCGACCACCCACTCGCCCACTTTCAGGGCTTCCGAGGAGCCGGCAGGCAGCACCGGAAAGGAATCGCCCTCGACCTTGATCAACGCAATATCGGAGCGCTCGTCTCC
>JBFKXW010000241.1:0-4889 GCA_041637915.1 Pseudomonadales bacterium
AAGTGGCCGACCTGGAACGCACCGTGCAGGATATGCAAAAGGAACCCACCGGCACCCTGCGGATCACGGCAACACCCACCTTCGGCAGCAGCATGCTGCTGGATGTCCTGAAGGACTACGGCAGGGAATATCCGGACATTCGCTTTGACATCGACCTGACGACAGAATCGCGCGACATCGTTGCCGGTGGCATCGACATCGCCCTGCGGGAAGGTGGCATTGCCGACAGCCGCCTGGTGGCACGCAAACTGGCCGACACCCGTTTTCTCGCCTGCGCACCGCCCGGCCTGTTCAATGAGAAAAACCGCCCGAAAACCATCCAGGAGTTCTTCCAGCACGACAGCGTCCTATACATCAATCAGCATACCGAGGAAATTGCGCGCAGCATGTTTGGTGAAGAGATCTCACTGAACGACATCAATCTGCGCATACAGCTCAACAATTACAACGCGCAGCGGGAAGCGGTGAAGCGGGGTCTGGGGGTTTCTCTGCTGCCCTGCTACTTCGTGCAGCAGGAAGTGAGAGACGGGAATATCGAAGTGGTGCCCGGGCTCAATATTCCCAACCGCCCGATCTATCTCGTTTATCCGCATCGAAAACACAATTCGCCGAAAGTGCGCTCATTTATTGAGTACATGTTGGCGTACTTTGAGGAACTGCAACAGCAGGCCGAACCGGCCCTGCGTGTGGTCAACGGCTAACACAAGCGATTAACCGGCAGGAACCGGCTGTGCAATACCCCGCCGGCCACCCCACATCCAGAGCAGCGTGGCGAGTGCGCAGGTGAAGCAGGCCAGCGCGTAGACGGTCACCGGGCCGGCATGGTCCCAGGTCCAGCCGGCCAGTGTCGCACCCAGTGCGCTCCCGAGCCCGAAGGTGATACTGCTGTAAAGCGCCTGTCCCTTGCCGGCATGGCTGGCTCCGAAATACCGGTGTACCCACTCGATCGCGGCGGCATGGAAAGCCCCAAACGAAAAGGCATGCAGCAACTGCGCCAGCAGCAACAGCGGCAGTTGCTCCGCGTGGCAGGCAATCAGGTACCAGCGCAGGGTCGTGAGCACCAGCGCGAGCAAAGCCAGACGGTAGACGCCCAGTGCCGGCAGAATACGGTGCATGCCCAGAAACAGGAAGATTTCCGCAATCGCACCGAGCCCCCACAGCCAGCCGGCCATCGCCCGGCTGTAGCCGTGCATTTCCAGAAACAGCGAAAAAAACGTGTAGTACGGCGCATGGGATACGCTCGCCAGAATGCACATCATCACGAACAGCAGGCAGCGTGGGGCCAGCAGCAGCGTGAGGAAGCGATCGCCGGAATCGGGCGTTACCGGCACCACTTTTTGCGGCACCAGGAAGGTGCTCAGGGCGATCATCGCCATGATTGGCAGCAGAAAGACCGGTAGCCAGCCGACGGACAGGGAATCGAATACATACCCTGCCCCGATCACGACCACGATGAATCCAATCGATCCCCACAGGCGTACGCGACTGTAGTGACTCGAATGCTCCCCGAGGTGCGCCAGCGTTTCTGCCTCAAACTGCGAAAGGATGGCGTTCCAGAAAAAGCTGAACAGCAGCGTGACCGCCACCAGCCAGTAGAAATCGTTGCGCATCAGCAGGCCGGTGAAAAAGATCAGTGCCGCCAGCCCCCCGGCGCGCACAATCACCATGCGCCGGCCGGTGTGATCTGCGAGATAGCCCCAGACATAGGGCGCAACCAGGCGTGTTCCGGTCAGACAAGCCATCAACAAGCCCGTGTGATAGCCGTCGTATCCCAACTGGTTGAGGTAGACCCCCCAATAGGGAATCAGTCCGCCAATGAATGCAAAGTACGAGAAATAAAAGAGGGACAGCCGCCAGTACGGCAGATTGGAGATCACCAGAATCAGGAGCCGGACGGAATGACCGGGGTCCCGCAGTGTACATCGGCATTCTGGGCGCGGTGGCGCAACGCGTGATCCATCAGGACCAGCGCCAGCATTGCTTCCGCAATAGGCGTTGCACGAATGCCGACGCACGGATCGTGGCGGCCATGCGTGACCACTTCCGTTTCTTTTCCATGGACGTCGACTGAGCGACCGGGAATCCGGATGCTGGAGGTCGGTTTGAGCGCCATGTGCGCAATGATGTCCTGGCCGGAAGAGATGCCGCCGAGCATGCCGCCTGAATTGTTCGACAGGAAACCGTCCGGCGTGATCTCGTCGCGGTGCTCACTGCCGCGCTGTTCGACACTGGCAAAACCCGCCCCGATCTCAACCCCCTTGACCGCGTTGATACTCATCAGTGCATGGGCAATTTCAGCGTCCAGCTTGTCAAATACCGGTTCCCCAAGACCCGGCGGCACGCCGCGCGCGACCACCGAAATCTTCGCGCCGATGGAGTCTCCGTCCTTGCGCAGCTGGTCCATGTAGGCTTCCATCTCCGGCACCTTGCTGGCGTCCGGGCAGAAAAACGGATTCCGTTCAATCTCGTCAAAATCGATGGTCTCGGCGCGAATCGGTCCCAACTGCGACAGGTACCCCTGAATCTCAATGCCGAGTTGCTGCTGCAGCCATTTACGCGCGATGCCGCCCGCCGCAACCCGGATGGCAGTCTCGCGCGCGGAAGACCGACCACCACCGCGGTAGTCGCGGAACCCGTACTTCTGCTGGAACGTGTAATCCGCGTGGGCCGGGCGGAAAGTGTCCTTGATGTTGCTGTAGTCCTTGCTCTTCTGATCGACATTCTCGATCAGGAGCCCGATCGAGGTCCCCGTGGTTTTACCCTCGAAAACCCCGGAGAGAATCCGCACGGAATCCGGTTCGCGTCGCTGCGTGGTGTGCCTGGACTGCCCCGGTTTGCGCCGGTCGAGATCGCGCTGAAGGTCTGCCTCGCTCAACACCAGGCCCGGTGGGCACCCGTCGACAACACCGCCCAACGCCGGGCCGTGTGACTCACCAAACGTGGTCACGGTAAACAGTTGCCCGAAACGGTTACCCGACATGCTCAATTCCTTTGCTGGTGTGCCGCCATCGTCCGACCGGCCGCGGGGCCCGGACTGGTTTGGCGTATCCTCGCGCCGCGCGCCATCGCGCCGCGCTCTTTATTGTAGTGTTCTAGGCCTCGGGCGGGGAGCTCGCGCCGGCGTGCGCGATCAGCTGATCGCGCTCCAGCAGGCAAACCCCGTGACCGCCCTGCTCCAGTTCCAGCCAGAGAAAAGCCATTTCCGGGAAGGCCGCGGCAAGCGCCTCCGCTGAATTCCCCACCTCGAGGACCAGAATACCCCCAGGACTCAGAAAATCCGCTGCCTCCGCGAGGATCCGGCGCGCGATGTCCAAGCCATCCTCACCGGCCTGCAGGGCAAGCCGAGGCTCATGCATGAATTCTGCAGGCATGTCCGCCAGATCGCGGGCGTCAACATACGGCGGATTGGCCAGGATCAGGTCGTACCGGCGCCCGCTGACCGCGCCGAACAAATCTCCCTGCAGCGCCTGCACGCGATCGCCACAGTCATGGCGGCCGATATTCTTGCGGGCGATCGCCAGGGCGGGCTCACTCAGATCTGCCAGATCCACCGCCGCTTCCGCGAACGCATGGGCGGCGGCGATGCCGATGCAGCCGGATCCGCAGCACAGGTCCAGCGCACGCCGCACCCGCCCATGATCCAGCCAGGGGGAGAGTCCGCCATCGAACAACTCGGCAATCGGCGAGCGGGGAATCAGGACGTTCGTATCCACATAAAAAGGCAGACCCGCAAACCACGCCTCACCGGTCAGATAGGGAACCGGGACGCGGTCATCCACGCGCCGGGCGACCCGCTCTGACAACTGCACCCGTTCGTCCTCGGTAAGGCGCGCCGGCAGCACCGCCGGGTTGATGTCCCAGGGCAGGTGCAGCGTGCCAAATACCAGTGCGACGGCTTCATCCCAGGCATTGTCGGTGCCGTGCCCGTAGAACACGCCCGCCGCCTCAAAACGGCTCACTGCCCAGCGCAGGAAGTCGCGTACCGTGCGCAATTGATGTACGGCTTCCTCGCGATCACAGGGTTCGTTCGCCATTTTTCTCACAAACCGGCAGAATTCGTCTTCAGGGACCGGAACCGGCTGCGATTGCAGCCAGACCGGCGCGGGATGGTAGCACAGCAACGACGGCCGGAGGCCGGGAGCAAACAAGCGCATGCAGGATCTCTTTACGCAAATCATTGAACAAATCGGCGAGGATCCCTCCCGTCCCGGACTGAAGGACACCCCGCTACGGGCGGCCAAAAGCATGGAGTTCCTGACCCATGGCTACCGGGATTCCCTGCCGGAAATCGTCAACGAGGCACTGTTCCCTTCAGACACCAGCGAAATGATCGTGGTGAAAGACATCGAACTGTTTTCGCTGTGCGAGCACCACCTGCTGCCCTTCATTGGCAGGTGCCACGTCGCCTACCTGCCGCAGGGCAAGGTGCTGGGCCTGTCCAAGGTGGCGCGTATCGTGGACATGTACGCACGCCGTCTGCAGATTCAGGAGAACCTCACCAAGGAGATTGCCGAGGCGGTACAGACCGTCACGAGCGCTGCCGGCGTCGGTGTGATTCTGGAGGCGCGCCATCTGTGCATGATGATGCGCGGAGTGGAAAAGCAGAACTCCATCATGAAGACATCTGTCATGCTGGGTGCGTTCCGTGACAATGTCAGTACGCGTACGGAATTCCTGTCCCTGATCCGCGACTGAGCGATCGCGCGGTCTGCGCGATTCAGGCCACGACGTCGATGCTGGTGCCCAGCAGTTCGTCAGCATCCGGCTCCTGCCTGAATGCCTGAGCGGTCTGCAAAGTAGCCGGTGTCGGCGCCTCAAGCTGGGCCTGTGGCTCAGTCGCCGCGGACTGGGGGGTTGCCGGTGTCTGGGTCGGCGGCACAGGTGGCTGC
>JBFKXW010000242.1:0-4875 GCA_041637915.1 Pseudomonadales bacterium
CCCACGGCCATCTCGCTCTTGTTACCCGTGGTGAGCACCAGATCGCCACTCTGATTGGACAGGGCCATCAGAATGACGCCGCGACAGCGGGCCTGCAGGTTTTGGGCCGTCAGACCGTCCGGCTCACCACCCAGGACAGGTGCCAGCTGCGCAGCGAAGGCACTGTACATGGGCTCGATCGAGACCACCCGATAGGTCACGCCCAGCGCATTCGCCTCGGCCGCCGCGTCCTCCTGACTCATGTCCGAGGTGTAACGGAACGGCATCATGACGGCCGTGACCCGGTCGGCCCCGAGGGCATCCACGGCAACCGCCAGCGTCAGTGCAGAATCGATGCCACCGGAAAGACCGATCAACACGCCATCGAAGCGGTTCTTCCGGGCGTAATCACGCACACCCAGCACCAGCGCGCGGTAAACCAGTTCCTCTTCGCCCGGCACGTCGGCCACTGTGCTGGGCGCATCGGCGCCGGTCAGGTACAGGCCTTCCTCCAGCACGGGAGCCTGGAAAAGCAGTTTCCCCTGCGCGTCCATGACGAAGCTGGCCCCGTCGAATACCAGTTCATCCTGACCGCCGACCATGTTCAGGTACACCACGGCCAGCCCGGTTTCACGAATGCGCGTAGTCACCACCGCCTGCCGCTCGTCCTGTTTGCCGACGTGCAAAGGCGACGCATTGAGATTGAAAAGCAGTTGCGCCCCGGCTTCCGCTGCCTGTGCCGCCGGCCCCTGCTGCCAGATGTCTTCACAGATATTCACCGCTGCGGTGATCCCGCCCATTTGGAAGGTGCAGGCGGTTTCCCCGGCCACGAAATAGCGACGCTCATCAAACACCTGATAATTGGGCAGGCACTGTTTGTGGTAGCGGGCTATCTGCCGCCCATCGCGGAACACGCCGGCCGCATTGAAGCAGCCGGTTGCCTGCATGTCCGGATAACCCACCAACACGGTAATGCCCTGCGCAGCAGCTGCCAGCTGTTGCAGCGAGGCCTCTACCCGGCCGGCCAGACTCGCACGCAGCAAGAGGTCCTCGGGCGGGTAGCCGGTCACGGCCAGCTCGGGGAACACCACCACGTCGGCCTGCAGGTTGTCGCGGGCCTGTTCGATCCATTGCATGATCCGGGCTGTATTTCCCTGCACATCACCGACCAGCGGATTGAACTGGGCCAGCGCAATACGTGGCAGCTGCAGATCACTCATGAACAGATTCCTGTGGCTTCCTGCACGTCAGCACCCTCTCTGGTTATCGCGGGGGCATTGTCGCGCAAACCCACGCGAAAGGCACCGCACGCAACCCGTGTGCCATCAATCCGCGCTAGAATAAGCGCATTGAGACTGAATTCGGCGTGACATGATCATCATCCGCATCCTGTTGTTCTGCCTGCTGGTGCTGCTGGTTGTCGGCATCGTCCGGCTGGTGCGTGGCAAACCGGCCCAGCGCGAGCTGGAGTACCGGGAAGAAGGCGCCATGGTGTCCTGTGCACACTGTGCGCTGCATGTGCCAGAGAAACAGGCGCTGCAGGCCGGCGACAAGTGGTATTGCTGCGAGGAGCACCGCAGGGCGGCTGATGGCGACTCCGGCTAGCAGCACCTCCACGGTCGGCGGCGCAGCGGCCGCTGACCCGGCCCAATCCAGAAGAATCCTGCGCCTGTTCAGTTATTACCGGCTGGTCCTCAGCATTCTTTTGCTGGGTCTTTTTTCCGGCGCCGGACTGTTCAGCATCACCTGGACGTCCTTCGATTTTATCGGCGCGCATGATCCACGCGTTTACAGCGTCTCGGCAGTGCTCTACCTCGCACAGGCCATGGTCATCGCGCTGATTCTGATTGAGCGCGTGCAGCGCTTCACTTTTGCCACCCTGATGATGGTGCTGATCGACATCATCGCACTCAGTGCCATGATGTATGCCAGCGGTGGCGTACAAACCGGATTAAGCAACCTGATTCTCATCTCCGTGGCCGCCGGCAATATCGTGGTGCAAGGCCGGCTCGGCCTGTTGATGGCGGCGGTCGCCAGCCTGGCCGTCATCTACACCACCCTGCTGCTGTCCCTGACCACACAACAGAGTCCGCAGGCCTACGTGCAAACCGGCCTGATCGGCGCGTTCTTCTTCGCAATCGCCTTCCTGATCCAGGGCCTTGCGCAACGCATCCGCCGGACCGAGCAGGTCGCACAGGAACGTGCCCAGGCGATTTCCAAGCTGGAGATGCTCAACGAACACATCATCGAGCGGATGCAGACCGGCGTAATCGCCGTTTCCCACAACGGACTCATCCAGACGGCCAACGTGGCGGCCCGACGCATCCTGGATCCGCATCATAGCGACGTGTCCGCACTGGGTTTTCTCCCCGCCAAACTGATTGATCTCATGCAGAAATGGCAGCACAACCCGCTGCAAAGCCTGCCGCCCGTCCAGTTGCGCGAAGGGGGCACACGGGTCCAGGTCACCTTCACCAAGCTGGACAACTCCCGAGGCTCGCCGTTTCTGATCTATCTGGAGGATGCCACTCGCACGACGCACCAGGCCCAGCAGCTGAAGCTGGCTTCACTGGGCCGCCTGACCGCAGGCATTGCACACGAGATTCGCAACCCGCTGGGCGCGATCAGCCAGGCTGCCCAGTTACTGCATGAGTCGCCCAGTATTCCGGAAGGTGATGTGCGGCTCACCAATATCATTCTCGATCATTCCCAGCGGATGAACCGGATCATTGAAAACATTCTGGAACTGAGCCGCCGCAAGAGCGCACTGCCGGAGGATTTCGACCTGATCCCCTGGGCCCAGGAAGTCATCCGTGACTGCCAGCAGGCAGCCGGCAACCCGCGCCCGAAGATTGCCTTTGAAGCGCCCGAGCAGAAAATCCTGGTCAGCTGTGACCCAAGCCAGATGCGCCAGGTGCTGAACAATCTGATCGACAATGGCATGCGCTACAGTGAGAAGCATACCGGGCGTCGCTCGGTCAGAATCCGCTGCGGAACCAGCCGCAAATCGCGCCGACCCACGCTGGAGGTCTTTGACGAAGGCCCCGGTATTTCTGAAGACGTCGCGGCACAATTGTTTGAACCTTTTTTTACCACCGAGGCGCAGGGCACCGGCCTGGGCCTGTACCTGTCACGGGAAATCTGCGAAGCCAATCGCGCCCAGATCGAGTTCGTGAACATGCATAAAGGCGCCTGCTTCCGTATCCTTTTCGCCGAGCCGGAAATCGTGCAGGCCCAGCGCACGCACCAGTGAGAAACTGATGAGCAAACAACACAAGGTATTGATCGTCGACGACGAAGCCGACATCCGCGAACTGCTTGAGATTTCGCTCAGCCGTGTGCAGGTCAGCACGGTCAGCGCCGCAAACCTCGGCGACGCGTACCGAACCCTGGCGCAGGAAGCCGCCCACATCGGGCTCTGCCTGACCGACATGCGGTTGCCCGACGGCACCGGTCTGGAGCTGATTGCGCACCTGCAGGAGAAACACCCGCAGATTCCCGTTGCGGTCATTACCGCCTACGGCAGTATCGACCTCGCCATCGAGTCGCTGAAGTCGGGCGCGTTTGATTTCATCTCCAAACCCATCGACCTGGAGCGCCTGCGTTCACTGGTCACCAATGCGCTCAGCCTGTCCGACAAGCCTGATGAGACGGACCGGAAAACCGAAAACCAGAAACCCATCCTGTGTGGCGACTCCGCCGCGATGCAGTCGCTGCGTCAGAAGATTGCCAAGGTCGCACGCAGCCAGGCACCGGTCTATGTCAGCGGCGAGTCTGGCAGTGGCAAGGAACTGGTCGCACGCACCATCCATAATGAGGGCGCGCGTGCCCGGCAGCCCTTTGTACCGGTGAACTGTGGCGCGATCCCCAGCGAGTTGATGGAGAGCGAGTTCTTCGGCCATCGCAAAGGCAGTTTTACCGGTGCAGTCGAAGACAAGAAGGGGCTGTTTCAGGCAGCACACGGCGGCACCCTGTTCCTCGATGAGGTAGCCGATCTGCCCATGCCGATGCAGGTCAAACTGCTGCGCACCATCCAGGAGAAAGCGGTGCGCCCGGTGGGTAGTGAAAAGGAGGTGCTGGTGGATGTTCGTATCCTGTCGGCCACCCACCGCGATCTGGCTGCGGAAGTGGAAGCCGGCCGGTTCCGACAGGATTTGTTCTACCGCATCAATGTGATCGAGATCGCGGTCCCGGCGCTTCGGGAACGGATCGAGGACATCGCCGCACTCGCGCAGAGTCTGCTGGAACAGATCGCCGCCGAATGGGGCATGCCGGTCCCCGAACTTCGGGAAGATGCCCTGCAAGCGCTTCAGGGCTATGCCTTTCCGGGCAACGTCCGGGAACTGGAGAATATCCTGGAACGTGCGGTCACCCTCAGTGAGGAAGAGCATATCTCGGCTGAGCACCTGCAACTGCCGCAACATGCCGAACTGCCGGCTACCGGAGAAACACCGATTCCAGGCGATGTGCAGCTGGAGGAATATCTCTCCAACATCGAGCGCAAAGTGGTGGAAAAGGCGCTGGAGGAAACGCGCTGGAACCGCACTGCCGCAGCCAAGAAGCTCGGCATTTCGTTCCGGGCGATGCGCTATCGAATGAAGAAACTCGGCATCGGCGCGGACGAAGACGACGGCGGCGCATAATCCGCTGCGACTGCCGGATCGACGTCACCCGCCGCCTCGATCGCCGCGAAGGCGAGGATCATCCCGCCCACGGTGCCGAGGAAGCCCATCAGGGGGGCGACGTTCGCGATCGTCGCCAGGATCACGAGGCCGCGCTCCAGGAAGCCGAGCTCGATCGTGCCCGTCGTCGCGATGGCGGCCTCCAGCTCGCCGGCCGCCAGCTTCCTGTCCTGAATGCGCCGGAGCCCCGCGAGCAGGATCGCGGCCGCCGGAC
>JBFKXW010000243.1:0-4873 GCA_041637915.1 Pseudomonadales bacterium
CGGGCGCAGCTGCGTGCCCGTACGCCCAAACGATGGGTGGTCAAGGATATCGGAGGCCTGTATTTTTCCGCCATGGATATCGGATTGACGAAACGGGATCTGCTGCGCTTCATGCGCAGCTACCGGAACTGCGGTCTGCGGGAAACCCTGCAGCAGGACGCGCAGTTCTGGAGCGACGTCGAGCAGCGCGCCGTTTCGCTATACCAGAAGCAGCATGGCCGGTTGCCTGCTTCCGGGTCGGGGCAGGGCGTCTGACATGGCGCATTCCTGGCGATTGGTGCCCCGCTATCGACGGCCGGAACTGCAGGAGGTCTTCTCGGACCTGGGCAAGGTGTTCACCGTCGAGGGGGATGAAATGGCCCGCGACAAGATCAGCCAGGTCGTGCGTGTCACGGTGGGTGACGCCCGCTACTTCGTCAAAAGATACTGGGCGGCGGGCAAGCGGGTCCGTCGTTACGTGGGTCGAACGCGCATCCGCGCGGAATGGGAGAACATGCTCTACTTCGAGCAGCTCGGCATCCCGACCGCACCGGTCGTCGGCTATGGGCAGCAATACGATCGCGGCGTGTTCAAGCGCGGTGCCCTGATTACCGAGGAACTGGCTGGAACCGAGGATCTGGCGGCTCTGGCAAAGCGCGGCTTCGAGAAGTTCCGGGACGGTAACTGGGTGCGGACGGTCAGCGTGCAGGTGGCCCGTCATGCGCTGGCGCTGCATGAAGAGAACTTTATCCATACCGACCTGAAGTGGCGCAATATCCTCGTGCACGTGGACGGTGTGCCACGGGTGTATCTGATCGACTGTCCGTCGGGTCGTAAGGTGCCGGGCCCGCTGGTGGAACGTGGCATTGTCAAAGACCTGGCCTGCCTGGACAAGGTCGCCAAGTACACGCTGAGCCGCACGCAACGACTGCGCTTTTACCTGATGTATGCCAACAAACGCCGAACCGAAGCGTCCGATCGCGCGCGTATCCGCAAGATCGTGAAGTTTTTCGAAGGCCGTGAGTGAAATTTGGTGGGCCGATCCGGCCTGGTGCGCGGCGTTGGCGGTTATCGGCGTCACTGACTTCGCGTCCGCCTGGTCACACTGCACGGCACCAACCGATGGCCTGAACCATCGGGACCCGGGCTGGGCGGCCGTGCATCGCATTGCGTTGCCCGGCGAGAAGCCGGCGGTTTTCCTGAAACAGCAGCAGGACTACCAGACGCGTAGTCTGCGGCATCCATTTGGGGAGCCGGTGGCCGCCCGGGAATTGCGTAATCTGCGGGCTTTTGAAGCGGACCGGCTGCCGGTGCCGCAGGTGGTCTGCTATGGGGTTCGCCGTCTCCATGGCCATGTGGACACGCTGTTGGGCATCGCTGATTTGCAGGAATACGCAGAGCTGGATTTCGCATTGGACAGGGTGGAGTCAGAACCGTTGCAGCGATCCGCAATCATTCAGGCCGCCGGCGCGTTGGTCGGCAAATTACACGCAAAACGCTGGGAGTATCGCTGTCTGTATCCCAAACATATTTTTGTGCGTCGTGATGCCGACGCGGTCTACCGCCCCTGTTTCATCGATCTGGAGAAAGCCCGCAGGCGGTTGCGGGCTGGATACGGTGCCCTGCGGGACCTGACGACGTTCGTGAATCGCTGTCCGGACTGGAATGAGGCCGACTGGACAACATTCTTCCAGGGATATTATTCGGATGAATACAGCGATGCGCGGCGTGATGGCATGCTGAATCGGGTACGCGCCCGCCGCGCGCGGCGGAGCTGAGTATGGATCGCGTCACGCTGGCAGAACTCGCGGCACGTGGACGGGCAGTCAAAGCGCCTTTCCGGGTGCAAGTCGACGACGCACCTCTGCTGGATTGCCTGGAGGTATTGCGCCTGTTGCCGGGCAAGCGGCTGGCTTGTCGGGCCCGGTATCAGGGCGAGGAGGTGCTCGCCAAGCTGTTTTACGATGCCAGCGCCTGGCGTCGACACCTGGCACGCGAGGAAGCCGGCTGTGCAGCGTTGAATCGCGCGCAGGTGCCCACGCCCGAAATCCTGTATCGCGGAGAAGGGGGCGCGGGTGGGTGGCTGTGCTTTCGTTTTCTGGCAAACGCGTCCAGCCTGGAGCAGCAGTGGAATGCCTGCGCTGGCGAAGAGGATCGTCAGCGGGTGCTGGAGCGTGCCATGGTCGCGGTGGCCGGGCTCCATAACGCCGGGTTGTATCAGGATGACATTCATCTGGGAAACTTTCTGGTCAGCGAAGAGAATACCTACTGTGTCGATGGCGCCTCCGTAGTGGAAGGCTCGCGATCCGGCCCGCTGCCGGGTGCGGCGGCCGTGCAGAATCTGGGTTTGCTGATCGCCCAACTGTATCCACACCACGAAGTGCTGGCGTGGCGTGCGGTTGCTGCCTATCGCGAGGCACTGCAAGTACTGAATCCGTTTACCGATCTGCAGTTGCAGGAAGCGATTGTGCGACAACGCCGGGAACGTGCACAGCATTTCCAGCGCAAGCTGTATCGTGACTGCACACAGTTTCATGCGGAAAAGAGCTGGCATCATTTCGCAGTGGTCGAACGGGATGCGCTCGACGGCAGGATGCGCGATTGGTTGCAACAACCCGATGCGCCTTTCCAGGGCGCACCGCTGCTGAAAGATGGCAATACGGCGACCGTGTGCCGCATGGAGCATCTGGGACAGTCATGGGTCGTCAAACGGTATAACATCAAGAGCTTCTGGCATGCGCTACAGCGCGCGTTCCAGCTGTCACGGGCCTGGATCTCCTGGCGCAATGGGTACATGCTGCGGCATTTCGGGCTGCCCACGCCCAAGCCGGTCGCCCTGCTGGAACAGCGCCGTGGCTGGTTGCGGTCTCGCGCGTGGATCATCACCGAGGCAGCCGAGGGGCCGCATGCGCTGGAGCACCTGTCGCGAGAGGACTTGCCGGATGATCAGTTACAGCGCGCGGTGGGCGGAATTCGCGATATCTTTCTCGGCATGATCGCCACGCGCTACAGTCACGGAGACCTGAAAGCCACCAATATACTGATCGCACCGGAAGGCCCGGTGCTCATCGATCTGGATGCAGCCCGGCAGCATCGCAATGTCCGCAAGTTTGTCGCGGCATTTCGCAAGGATCTGGCAAGATTTCAGCGCAACTGGCCGGTAGGCAGTGACGCAGAAAAGGCCTTTACGCCCCTGGTTCGGGAGATGGAGGAACTGGTGGCAAAACTGTGAGAAGGAACAAAAGATGAAGATACTTGGCTTGTCCGGCGCACTGGATCACGATTCTTCGGCTGCGCTGTATCTCGACGGCCACCTGGCGGCTGCCGCAGAGGAGGAGCGCTTTCTGCGCGACAAGCACGCCAAGAAAAAAGCACCACTGGAGAGTGCGCGGTTTTGCCTGGAGTACGCGGGTGTGCGGCCCGATGAAATCGACATCGTCGCCTTTCCGTTCGCGCCCATCCCGCTGACCAGTCCGGCGCGCTGGCACTACGCGATGCGCTACTGGTACGCGCCGGATCGTGCGCTGGATGCACTGCTGAATGGCAATCGTCGCTACCGGCGCAATGTCGCCAAGGTACAGGAAACCTGCCGGCAGCTTGGCATTGACTGGGATCGCATCAAGTTTGTGCCGGTGGAGCATCACCTTGCCCACGCGAGCAGCTGTTACCACCTGAGCGGTTTCCAGGAAAAGACCGCGATTCTCGGTGTCGACGGCAAGGGGGAGTACGCAACGACTTTTTTCGGGTACGGAGAGAACGGCCGCATCCACAAGCTGCGCGAATTCTATGACCCGGATTCACTGGGTGGCATGTACGGTGCGATCACCGAGTATCTCGGTTTCGAAATGCTGGATGGTGAATACAAGGTCATGGGCATGGCACCGTACGGGGATGCCAGCAAGTATGATCTTTCCCGTTTGTGCACGGTTCGCAACGGCGACATTCGCGTCAACAACCGGCTTGTGAATACCGTTGGATTGCGCCGCTACAAGGAGAATGGGCAGGGGTTCTTTTTCGGCCCCGGCCTGATTGACTGGCTCGGTCCGCGCCGCCAGGGCGATGTGGCCGATGAGCCCTACATCCATTACGCCGCCGCTGTACAGAAAATGTATGAGGAGATTGTGCTGGAACTCATTGAGCACCACCTGCGACCGATCCTGGAAGAGACCGGCCGGCTGGCGTTCTCCGGTGGTGGGGCGCTCAACGTAAAGCTCAATCAGCGGATCATCGACCTGCCTTACGTCAAAGAGCTCTGGGTGCAGCCGGCCAGCGGGGATGCCGGGACCGCGGTGGGCGCGGCCAGCTACGCAGCGGTGCAGGAAGGCATTGCCGTGGAGACCATGGAGCACGTCTACCTTGGCCCCAGCTACACCACCGAGCAGTGTGTGGATGCTTGCAAAGCCCACGAGGGCAAGCCGACATTCCGGGTCATTGACGATGTGCCGGAGCGCACGGCGAAAACGCTCGCGGCGGGAAATCCCGTTGCCTGGCTGCAGGGGCGCATGGAGTTCGGACCCCGCGCCCTGGGCGGACGCAGTATCCTGGGCTGTCCGAGTGTTGACGGCGTTGCGGACCGGATCAACGAGCAGATCAAGTTCCGTGAACGCTGGCGTCCGTTCTGTCCCAGCATGCTGGATACGGTGGCGCCGGAGATGCTGCAGACCGATCATCCCTCCCCGTACATGACGTTCACGTTTGAAGTAGCCGAAAGCTGGAAGGAGCGCGTGCCGGAAGTCGTACACGAAGACGGGACGGCCCGCGCACAGGTAGTCAGCAAGAAGACCAACCCGGTGTATTACGCGATGATTCAGGAGCTGGAAAAGCTCACCGGGAATGGTGTCTGCCTGAATACCTCCCTGAATCGGCGGGGCGAGCCGATGGTCTGCTCACCGAC
>JBFKXW010000244.1:0-4857 GCA_041637915.1 Pseudomonadales bacterium
GCGGCCTTCTGATGCAGCACGTTGAACAGCGCCTGGTACTGCTCCGTCAGCTTGTGCTTCGGGCTCATGTAGATCAGCGGCAGGCTGCGATCATGCGATTCGCGCATGATCACGGAAGAACTCAGGAAGGTGTCCAGAATCGGCAGGCCTTCCTCGCGCAATTCCTCAACCACCCGGCGCGGCAGATTGGCACGCGGCTGGAACTGGTTGACGATGATGCCTTCCACGCGCAGCTTTTCATTGTGATCGGACTGGGTCTCCTGGACGTTCTCCAACAGGCTGTACAGTGCGCGCCGTGAGAAATCATCACAGTCAAACGGGATCAGGCAGGTATCGGCCGCGATCAGGGACGACAACGTGTAGAAGTTGAATGCCGGCGGCGTGTCGATATAGATGGCGTCAAAATCATCCAGCGAGGCCAATGCCTCCTTCAGCTTGTAGATCTTGTGCTTGGCTTCCAGCTTGGCATGCAGATCTCCGAGATTCGGGCTGGAGGGCACAATCGACAGATTGACGTGCTCGGTCTCGCGGATGAACTGATGAAATCCGCGATTCATCAGACTGAAAGAAAGTGTCTGATTGAAAAAGGTTTCGATGGAGTCGTTGTAGTCTTCGGCATCCCGCCCCAGCAGGTACTGGGTGGTATTGCACTGTGAGTCTAAGTCGAGCACCAAGGTGCGCAGGCCCTGTGACGCGCTGATCGCCGCCAGGTTGCAGGCAATGCTCGACTTACCGACGCCACCTTTCTGATTGAAAACCACCCGCTTGATCGCGCCCATCGTCCGCTCCCGTCGTCGTTCAGTGATGTCTGCGGAGGGGTGAGGCTTGTTGTTGTCGGTCACCCTCCGATCCTGACCTGCGCAGCTCGAAAATCAAGCTGCACAAATCACGAACGATGGTTTAACACCGCGCCTGCGTGAATGCAACGACTACCGGCGGAAAACAGCGTCATCAGCCCTGCGAAAGCAGCTCGCGCAGCTGAATGATGGCGGCGTTGGCGCGCGCCAGATAGGAAGCCATGACGAGGGAGTGATTGGCCAGCACCCCGAATCCGGAGCCATTCAGCACCATGGGGGACCAGAGCGTCTCCTGCGTCCCTTCCAGTTCCCGGATGATCTGCTGCAGGCTGATCCGGGCGTTCTTCTTGTCCAGCACTTCGCCAAAGTCCTGCTCTACCGCGCGCATGAAATGAATCAGCGCCCACGCCGTGCCACGGGCCTCGTAAAACACGTCGTCGATCTCCCACCAGGAGGTCTTGATCTCCAGCACGCCAGGCTGGCGGGTGGACTGCCGGGCCGACGGGTCACCGGCCAGATTTGTATTCAGCCGCTGCACGCCGACACTGGCACCCAGACGTTGCGAAAGGCTGCCCAGGCGTTTCTCCACTTCACCCAGCCAGGCCTTCAGGTTGTCAGCCCGCGCGTAGAACTGTGCATCCTGCTGTTGCGGATCGGACAGGCGCTCCAGATAGCGGTCCAGCGCGCGGATGCCCCGCTCGTATTCGCTTTCAGAGGCCGGCATGGCCCAGCTGTTGTTGTCAAAGTGGAACTGCGGTTCGGCCACCGCGAGATCGGCGTCCTCCGCAGACTGTGACTGCGACCGACTGATATCACGCCGCATGGCACGTGCCAGGTCCCGCACCTGCACCAGCACGCCAAATTCCCAGTTTGCGATGTTGTCCAGCCAGGCTCCCGGCGGGAAGATGTCATTGCTGATGTATCCACCGCGCTTGGCCAGCAGCGTGCCGGCGACGGACTGCAATGCACGGGTGGTCCGCCAACCGATCACCTCCTCCCGAGCCTGCTCACCATTCCGGGCCAGCGGCGCCTCCGGGGGAACACTCCAGTACATGCCGACCACACCCGCGAACAGCAGCAGCAACACAGCCGCGAGCAGGCTGAACCGGGTGATCCGCGCGCCGCGCATGTCCAGAAATTCCACCAGTTTTTTCATGATTCGTCAGTTCCGTTTGTTCGTTCCTGTGCCGGCGGGACCGGCGGGCCCCGCAGAGGGTACCACGGTGAAGCGCACCGGCAGACTCTCTCCGTCGGCAAATTCCAGGTGCAGGAGCAGACTCGCGCCAGCGACTATGGGCGCCCGGACACCAAACAGCATCAGGTGTGCGCCGCCCGGACGCAGTTCGACCGTAGCGCCCGCGGGAAGCTCGAGCGTCGGCAGACGCTGCATGCGCGCAATACCCTCACGGTACACCGTGCGATGCACCTCAACACTGCGCACATCACCGCCGTTCACGGCCACCAGCGTACGGGCCCGGCCGCCACGATTGGCGAGCCGGACATACCCGGCCAGCGGCGCCGCGACCGGTGGGGGCTCCCGAATCCAGGCCTGTTCCGCATGCACATCGGACCACGCCGGCACTGCCCATAACAGCAGCGCCGCGCCCGCAAGCGCACGCAGATGCATCCTGTGGATCGCCTAGTCAGTCAGCTCAGGGCCGGGGCGCTGCAGCCCGAAGCCAACCCCGCCGTCCAGACCCAATTCGACCAGTTGCTGCCATTCCTCGTCGCTCTCCACACCCTCGGCATACAAGGAGATATCCTGGCCGTGGGCGATTTGCGCCATGGACTGCACGAAAAACTGGTTATCCTGGTGGGTGTGGATGTCGCGGATAAAACTGCGATCCACCTTCACGCTCTGCACACGCAGGCTTTGCAGGTAGGAGAACGTCGCGGCACCCACACCAAAGTGGTCGATCGACATCTGTGCGCCCAGTTCCCGGGTCAGTTCCACCAGACGCCGCACCTGTTGCGCACGGGTTTGCACGCTGTACTCCGGCACTTCCAGGATCAGGCGCGCCAGCCCGGGCTTGCCGCGCGCATGCAGACGTATCCAGTCGACGAATTCCGGTGATTCCAGCGAGTGGGGCGAGATGTTCACGCAGAGGTGCACGCCGGGATGCTCAGCGAGTTGCTCCAGGGCCAGATCCACGATCAGGCGGTCAAACTGCGGCAGCAGATTGAAGCGCTCTGCCATTGGCAGGAAGCCACCTGCGGACACAACTTCACCATCCAGTTCAATGCGAGCCAGCACTTCGTGATGCAGCACCTCGCGATCGGGCACGGAGAAGATCGGCTGATAGTGGAAGATCAGCGCCCGTTCGTTCAGGACCCGTGCCAGGATCGACTGCCACTCGCCGGCCTGACGCACCGGCTTGCTGCGCTGGGTGCTGGCGTCTTCTCGCTGGTACATAACCCAGCAGTTCACGCCGCGGCCCTGGGATTCGCGCAGCGCCATATCGCACTCGGACAGGAGTGCTTTCACGTCGCGCTTTTCGTCACTGTAACTCGCACCAATATGAATCACATTGTGTGGCATGAGTTCCTGAAACACGTGCAGATTGGTGATGGCCTGAAAGCAATTCTCGATCATCTCCACGGCCTTCTCGGAGGTGAGGTTCGGCAGGAACGCATTGAAGTTGGCACCGGCATTGCGCGAGATGGCCACGTTGGTGACCTCCTGCAGGCTACCCACGAGCACCTGGGCAACCTGCTCCAACAGGAGGTCACCGGCCACATGGCCCTGTTCCTCGTTGTACTTGCCGAAGTCCCCGATCGCGAGGAAAAACACGGTACCAATGCCGGAGCCCTGCTCCGAGGCCATGTGCGCCTTGAGCCGGCTGTCGAACTCACGCCGGTTGCCCAGCCCGGTAACCGGATCACGCAGCGACTGCGCCCGGAAGCGCTCGGCCAGTTCCACCTGCTCATTGAAAATCTTCTTGAGCTTTTCGACCATGCGATTCATGGCCACCACCACGCTGCGTAACTCACGCGTGCGTGGAATGCGCTCCAGGATGCGAAAATCACGTTCCGAGATCGCCACCGCTTGTTCTTCGACTTCCTTCAGCGGACGCAGCACCAGGTTCAGAATCGCCGCCATCAGAATGCAGGCCAGCACCAGCACGATCAGGAAGGTGCGAAACTGCTCGCGGGTGATGCGCCAGAGGTCTCGATAGGCACCCTCCGGGCTGCTGACCACCGTCAGGTCACCGACCTCATACCAGCCATTGCTGACCAGCTCCGTGGCGCTCGGGCTGCGAATCTGCACCATCGACAGGAACCACCCCGGCACATCTTCCACCACCGGCGCACCGCCCTCGCTCAACGGCACTTCCTTGACGATATTGCCCAGCTCCTCGCTGGTGAAGGCAATCCGCTGGTACAGGCCGCCGCGGTCAAAAGCGACGGCGATCATGCGTTCAATAATGATCGGATCCATGTCCGAGCCGTTCTGAATGGACAAGCTCAGCGAGGTCGCCGAGTCCTGGGCGTATCCGGCGAGCTGTTCCTCGATATAGCGTTGCGCGTTGATCACGCTGACCACCATGGAACTGGCGAACAGCACCACGAAAATCAGGAACATCACGATGATGAGCTGGCGTAACAAGGTCATGCGTTCACTCCGTTCAGCATTATCCGCCCCACGCGCCCGCTTTCAGCCGCGACTGCAGGTCATTCCACATACTCAACCGGCCGGCACCGCCAACCCGCTTCCCGGATCCGCCCTTGCTGGCAAGCCAGAGCCCGGTACCGTTGAAGTTGTAAACCGGTTTCAGATCGTTCCGCTGGGTAGCGGGCAGGATGTCGAAATTCAGGTTGTCGAGCACCAAAGGCGGCCGCCGCGCCTCCGGGCTGTAGGTCAGCACCATGTGCGCCTGCTCGCCATAGGACAGCCGGGCCTTTACATACGTAATCCGCAGCTTACTTTCCGGCACACCCATGGCAGCCAGCGTGTAGTACTTGGCGATGGAGTAATCCTCACAGTCGCCCGCACCGCGCGCCAGAAATTCAATTGGCGTCGCCCAGTAATCTTTCACCTTCCAGAGATTGATGTCGTCAA
>JBFKXW010000245.1:0-4794 GCA_041637915.1 Pseudomonadales bacterium
CCGACGGGGACGTCAGCCAGAGTGTCTCCTTGCGAATCGATACCTTTCAGGGCGAGCCGGAACTGACCGGCGCCCAATACGCGGACGGCACCCAGCTGATCATTCACAGCGATCCCGCCGGTGAACCACTGTCGCTCGATGAGGTAATGCCCGGATCCGGCGGCGCAACCGACAGTGGTTCCACCGAAGAGACCCTGATGGCGCTGGACCTCAGCCTCAGCAGCGATCTGTCGATCACCACGGAGGAGCCCGTGGCCTGATGCGAGGCGCCTGGCGGCTGGCTGTGGCCAGGCGCCAGGCGTCAGCCCCCCCGTTCCACCTTGGCAGCTGGAATCCGGGGTTGGCGGTCGGGAGGCGGAACCCGATCAATGCAAGTCCGCGTCGCGCTCCCGGTCTGAAAGGACCCGGGTGCAGAAGCGCAGGACCGCTGCCCAATCTTCCCTGGACAGATCCGGGAACTCCTCAGCAGGGCCTGCAGGCGGTGGCAGACTCTCGGGCGCATGGACCACATCCGAGAGCAGCGGACCGTTGCACAAACCGACGCCGATGATCGGCCCATTGCGAAGCAGGGTGAGACGTCGTGCGCAGGCGATATGGTCCGCTGTTTCTGAACCGAAATCGGTCATGATCTGGCGAATGCGTTGCTCCGCCTCGCGACGCGCCGGCTGATTGCGCGCCAGCAGAACCAGCGCCCGGGTCAGGCGTTCCATGCGCTGCACGCGCTCGAGAGGCGGTTCGGCCCTTGCGGAAATGTTCAGCGCCGCATCAATCTCACCGAGAGTCTTCTGGTAGGCCGGCCCGAAAAGACGGGCCTCAAAAGGAAACCCGGCATTGCCGACCCGTAAGATCATCAGTTCGCGGTAGAGGTGATAACGAAAGCTCACCCGTTGTTCGCCCCGCCCGTCCCGGTAGTTGAAGGAGAATAGCCAGCGTGCGCTCCGACGCATGCGGTTCTCGTTTTCACCGGCGCGCATGACCTGCCAGCCGGCAGCCTCCCCCCACGCCCTGAGTTGATCAGCCCGGGGGCCGAATGTCGCCGCGCCCTGGCAGGACCATGTGGGCTCCACAGAACAGGAAAAAATCTCACGCCAATGCATTCATTGCCCCCAGAAAGGCGGGCGAAAGGCGACCGTGGCGCGGGACCCATCACGGGCATGTCCTGCCAGTCGCCCTCAAGCCAAACGCCCCCGATGCGGCCCTCAGGCACCAAGCGGACTGGCACCGGTCACCATCACATACGGTACTGCGGCCAGCGCACCCAGCACCAGACTGTCCAGGACCTTAAGCAGAAAGCCGGTGGGGAGGCCACGTCGGCACCGCCCCTGCGATTCCGCTACGGGCGGCGTCGCAGGCTCCGGCTCCGCCAGATTCTCCTGGAGTGCGGACGAGTCCAGCGTGAAAAGCAACTGGCCCGGCGCCGGCAGGCTACCGCACTCGATGATCGCCCGAAGCCGGCCCGCGCGCGGCGAACGAAAACGCAGGGTCCGCCCATGGTCCTGTACCAGCAGCACCTCCTCACCGGCGGCCACTGTGCTGCCGGCGGTCACGAGCACATCCACCACACGCCCGTGGCGCAACTCATCCCGATCGGGATAACGGACCGGCGTGGATCGATTCATGCCAGCACGACCCGGCGCATGCGGACCCGGCAAAAACATCCGCCTTGGCGGATGAGGACCGGCCGGGAGTTCTGAAGGCAGATCGTGTTCACTGGCTCGAGGCCTTACCGGGCCCGCTTTTGTAGGTGCCATCCAGCATCTTGCGGAGCCGGCCGGCCTCCTCCTGGCAGTGATCCGTCCGGGACAGTTCAGCGTAATGTGCCTCGGCCCGGTCACGCGCAGCTGCTTTTGCGTCTGGCTGGGAGGGCTTCTCCCTTGCCCAGGCCCTGCTCAAACAGGTTTTAAACGGCGCCTTGGATGTGCACTTTTCGAGAAACAGGCAGGATTGAAACGGACTGACAAGCGGCCTGTCTGCCTTGCAGACGCCCGGCATGGATGGTGCCTTGGCCCGACCCATGCCCGCCGTCGCAACCGATCCGGAGCGATCCTGCGCCTGCTGTGCCTGTTGCTGGAGCAGGATCAGGGACGCCGAGGCGAGGATTTTCCCCTGCTGCTTGCGACGGGAGGTGCCCAGTACGCGATCTGCATACTGGTTCAAGCCAGAGAAGAGCGCATTGTGATCATCAACCTTTGCCTGCGCCCAAAGCGTGTCGCGGCGCGCGTAATATTCCTCGCAGGTTCCACGAAACGTGGGACGCCCACTGGCGCTATTGAACACGCAGGTGTCTTCCGGGTGAACACCGGTATCGAATCGCTCCCGAAATTCCTGCACGTAGCGCTCCCGTGCAACTTCCTCCTGGTACTTTGCCTCAGAGCGGGCACCGCGCCTGGCCCGGGGTGTGATCACATCCTCCACATGCCTGGCCCATTTTTGCGCATTCCCCGCAACACGATCCCGCTGCGCCCCGTTCCGGGCAGACGGCAGTTTGCGGTATGCCTGCAGCACGTCCGGGTCTGCAGCGTAGGCGGGGCGCAACTCGCACACTGCACCCGGTTCCAGGTCACGTGTCTCCTCAATGAACAGGTTGTCCAGGAAAGCGGTGGCCTCCGCCGCTCCGTCCAGGGAGGACTCGGTCAGGCAACCCGCCAGGCGCTACCATTCATTCTGGTGCCAGGCATTGATGGCAGCGATCTCCTCGCTCCAAAGCTCGCCGCGATACCGGACCTCATCGGGCGCGGATTCAAGATCGAGATCACAGGGGATCTGCGGACTGAACTCACCAATGCGCGCCAGCATCCTGGGCTTGGGCGAGCTCGTTTCATTTTCCCAGATGACCAGGCGACGCCATTCGGCGCGTTCTGCGAAATTCACCTGATCCCGGGTGTAGTGGATGCCCCGGAAAAACATCACGCCCTTGAGCAGCTTGGCGCAGGTGATGCGCTCCGCACCCTGATCGAAGAAAACTACGGCATCCTCGCGCGCGATCCATGAAATCCCGGGGTGTGCATACACGAGCCCTTCACACCAACTGCCCCCTCGCGGAAGACACTCCGCCCCGGCTCATCAAACGGGATGCCGGGGGCCGGCAGCGGGCCCGCGTCCTCGCCCGCGGACGACAACCCGACAAGCTCCAGGATTGCAGTCCGTAGCCCTGCCAATGTGTGTTCGCCGTCGCTTTGCCGAAGCAGGAACACGGCGCCGTAGAAGCCGGTGAAAAACCCTCAGGAGAGAAAGCAATATGAAGAGGAAATCTTTGACAAATTTCATGAGTTGGCGGCTGTGCCGTGGATTCAGATTGAGTGCGCAGAGATTGCAGAGACAAGCTCGACGAACGGCCCGTAGCCAACACGGGTCCCGGGCAAAGTCACTGCAGTCCGTAATCCTGACATGATAATGCCTGACACCCGTCCGAGCCTGCACCATGCGGGCCTTCCAAATGCATTACGGTCTGGGTGCGAAAGTACACTGCAGAACACTCTCCGTATTGAACTGGGGACAGGGCGCGAATCGTTGCAAAGTGAAGAGAGCGTTCATGGATGCAGATCGACACACACGCCATCCCTTTCATCCTGCTGATGGGGACAAGCCTCTTCGCGCAGCCGTCTCGGGCATCACCGACGGAAGAGGCATTTCAACCTTGTCGAGAGATCGCCGTGGCCGCGCTGGAACGATGCCTGTGGCAGCAATCCATCGGCGACAGCGAGCACTGCTGGCTGCAGTCTCACTCGGAACGCGACAGGTGTGCGGACGAGATCCGCGCGCACCATGCCGGCGGGCTTCGCAGTGAGCGTGCCCACCGGGCCAGCAAGATCGAGCGGTCGCGCGGACTGCGAGTCACGCCATGAATCTCTTTACCGATATCGATGGCGTGCTGCCCGGAACATCACCGGACGACAGCCACGTGGCGCTCGCCGACCCTGCCCATGAGCATACAGACTGCTGCGTTTCCCGCTTCGACTGTTATTCGCTCAGCACGTCCTGCCGCGGGCAAAAGGGCACGGTGCCCGACTCCCTGAAAGCGCCCGCCGATGCTCTGTTTCTATTCATCGGCATCGCACGCCAGGTGAGGCCAAGTCGATCACGGCAGCACGCGGCGGGACCGAAACCGTTCCCGTGGTTCAGACGGCCTGCGCCAGCGTCTCGGCGGTCGGCTGTCGCGCAGCGAGCAATGCAGTGGCCTCTTCGACCGGCTGCGGACGACCGGTCAGGTAACCCTGCACGAAGTCGCAGCCGATGTCTTCCAGGAAGCTGAGCTGGTCCGCAGTCTCGACACCCTCGGCGACCACCTTCATGCACAGCGCCCGCGCCATCGCCACGATGGCACGAATGATGTTCTCGCTGCGGTCTCCGCTGGGCACGCCACCGACGAAGGAGCGATCGATCTTGACCAGATCCAGAGGGTACTTGTGCAGGTAGCCGAGCGAGGCATACCCGGTGCCGAAATCATCGAGCGCGATCCGCACACCGCAGGCACGGATTTCCTGCAGCGCCTTCTGGATAGAATCGCAGTCTTCCATCAACAGCGACTCGGTGATTTCGATTTCCAGGCAGGCCGGGGACACGTCGTAAGTAGCCAGCAGTTCCCGGATGCGAGCCGGAAAATCGGTTGCAGTCAACTGCACGGCCGACAGGTTTACGGCGATTGAAGGAACGTCATAGCCCTGCGCCGACCATTCCGCGATCTGCCTGCAGGCGCTTTCCAGGACCCGGTCGCCAATCTCGACGATCAGCCCGGAGGATTCCGCGACAGGAATAAACTCTGCCGGGCTGATCAGGCGCCCGCCGTTGCGCCAC
>JBFKXW010000246.1:0-4775 GCA_041637915.1 Pseudomonadales bacterium
ACACAGGCAGGAATGGTGACAGTGACGGCATTGAACAGACTTTGCGATCTGCAGCTGGTGCACACCTACGCCTCGTTGCCGGGTGACTTTTATGCCGAGGTGCACCCCACCCCGTTGCCGGGTGCCCGGCTGGCAGCCTTTGATGCTGGAGCCGCGGAGCAGCTTGGCTGGTCTGCGGAACTGGCGTCCGATCCCACGTTCCTGCAATGGTTGGCCGGCCATCCGGTAGTGCCTGGCGCACAGCCACTGGCGACCGTCTATGCCGGTCATCAGTTCGGGGTCTGGGTCCCGCAACTGGGCGACGGACGCGCCATCCTGCTCGGAGAGGCCCATGCCCCCGACGGGACTTTGTGGGATCTGCAGCTGAAGGGTGGCGGCCCGACGCCGTTTTCACGTCAGGGTGATGGGCGGGCGGTCACCCGTTCCGTGGTGCGGGAGTATCTCGCCGGCATCGCCATGCGGGGCCTGGGGATTCCGACCACCAGCGCCGTCGCGATGGTTGTCAGCGAGGAGCCGGTGCGGCGGGAGTCGGTTGAGCGCGCGGCAGCATTGCTGCGCGTGGCGGAGTCGCATGTCCGCTTTGGTCACTTTGAGTACTTTTACTTTCACCATGGCAAAGAGGCACTTCAGTCCTTGCTGGACTACGTGGTGGGCCGCAACTATCCCGCACTGCGGGGGCGCAAGGACGCAGCCAGTGCGCTGTTCCATGAGGTCTGTGCGCGCACGGCCAGCCTGATTGCCCGCTGGATGGCAGCCGGTTTTCAGCACGGGGTCATGAACACCGACAACATGAGCGTGATCGGGGACACAATCGATTATGGGCCTTACGGATTCATGGATCGATTTGATCCGGCCTGGATCTGTAACCATTCGGATCACACCGGCCGATACGCGTTCATGCAGCAGCCGGGTATCGGTCTCTGGAATCTGGGCCGGCTGGCACGGGCCCTGACACCGCTGGCCCCGGAAGCCGATCTGGTGGCCGGACTGGAGCTGTATCAGCGCGAGGTCGCCAAACTGCATCAGGCGCTGATGTGTGAACGGCTTGGGTTGCGTCGCGAAGCACCGGGTGATGACGAGTTGCTGATGGATCTGCTTGCGCTGATGCATCGCAACGGCGCGGATTACCACAACACCCTGCGTGCGCTTGCAGACTTCGAGCCGGGCCGGCCCTGTGAGTCTGTTCGCAGGCGCTTTGCCGATCTGCCCGCGATTGATGGCTGGCTGCAGCGATACGGCGCAAGGGTACAGGCCGAACAGGAGCCGCCAGCAGAGCGTCGCGCCCGCATGGATGCCACCAATCCGAAGTACGTTTTGCGGAACCATATCGCCCAGGAGGTGATCGTGGCGGTCGAGGGAGGGGATTTCACATTGCTGCGCGAACTGGCCCAGGTGCTGCAGGCGCCCTTTGATTCATGGGCAGGGCATGAGGCGTGGGCGGAGGATGCGCCCGACTGGGCGCGGCAACTGGAAATCAGCTGTTCCTCCTGACCCCTCCGAGAGTCTGCGGCGCTTCCATTGATCACGGCGCGGCGGGTGTTGAGCACATTGGAGCGGGTGATCGTCTTGGATGGGCATGAAATTCACCTGACCGTCAGTATCGGGATCGCCCAAAGTGGCGATGGCTTCGAGGATGCCGATACCGCGTTCCACCGTGCGAAAAGCGCCGACCGGGGCAAACGAGATATTCGATGCCTCCATGCCTCCATGCCTCCATGCCTCCATGCCTCCATGCCTCCATGCCTCCATGCCTCAGCGCATGGCGCGGACGCTGCAACGGGAGTCCAAGCTGCGCACGGCATTGGAGAAGGGTGTGTTTCAGATGTTCCACCAGCCCGGGGTTGCCACGGAAGACGCGGGGCTGCGTGGGTTTGTGGCACCGATCCGCTGAACCGACCGGGAAGAGCGGTTCATCTCTCTGGCTGAGTTTATCCCGGTAGCAGAGGACACCGGCCTGATCCTGCCGCCCAGCGGCTGGGTTCTGCATGAAGTCTGCCGGCAGGTTGCCGATTGGTGCGATCAGCATGCTGACCGGTTGTGCCGGTGGCTGTGAACTGTTCAGGGAAACAGTTCGCACAGCGCGATCTCGTTGAGGAATTCCACGCCTGCCTGGCGGAGTTCGCATTACCCCCGGAACTGATTCACGCAGAGATCACGGAAAGTTCATTGGTGGACGATGTGGAGACGGTGGTGGCAAAACTGCAGGCCCTGGCGAAGATTGGCGTGAAAACCTTCATTGATGATTTCGGCACGGCCCACTCGTCGCTCTCCTACCTGACAATGTTTCCGGTGCACATGCTGAAGATGGATCGTTCGTTCATCAGCGACATGCATGTCAACAACGACGGCCATCAGATCGCCAATCATTGCCATGGCGCACAAGCTGGGCATGGACGTGGTGGCCGAAGGTGTGAAAAGCGGGAAACAACTGATGATGCTGCAACCCGGCTGCGAACAGATCCAGGGCGACTGTTTCAGCCTGCCGGTGGCGCCGAAGTCGGCCCTGCGGATGATCGAGTCCGGCGTCAGTGGCGGCGCGTTCTGGCCGCTAGCCCGGATGGATTGCCGGATCGCGCGCGTTCCCGTTCATTTCAGGGCACCATGGGATCCGTCACAAAGCGGCTTGCGTGCACTGCGCTTGCAGCCGCAGAAGAAAACGGCGCCCGTTTTGTCTGGCGTATAGGGCTGCGGCGTGAAACGGGTGCCTGCATGCGAGCCATCGCAAAAAGGCTGTTTGGCGCTGCGTCCACAGGCACACCAGTAATACGTCTTGCCTGCCTCCACCTCGACCCGGTACGGTGTTCGGCTTGCGATCTCGGGTTCTTCCATGTGGATGCTCTCTGGAAAGGCCAGTGGGAAGCAAGAAGATAGATGTTCCCGGAGCCGGCTGCCAACCGCAACCCGGCCGGGCGTGACGCACCGCAGGGATGACAACACCCGGATCGACAGGCAGGGCAGGCATGGAAACCATCTTCTGGTACGACCTGGAAACTTTCGGCGTGAATCCGTCGCGTGACCGGATCGCACAGTTCGCCGGTATCCGCACCGATTTGAACCTGCAGGCCGTGGATGAGCCGCTCGAACTGTTCTGTCGCCAGGCGGCTGACTACCTGCCGGACCCGGGGTCCTGTCTGGTGACCGGGATCACCCCGCAGCAGTGTCAGGCCCGGGGCCTGCCGGAGGCGGCGTTTGCCGATGCCATCCTGCGCGCGGTGGGACGGCCTGCGACCTGTGTTGCCGGCTACAACAATATCCGTTTCGATGACGAGTTCCTGCGTTACCTCCTGTACCGGAATTTTTACGACCCTTACGGGCGTGAGTACCAACAGGGCAACTCGCGCTGGGATCTTCTCGATGTCATGCGTGCAGCACATCTGCTCCGGCCGAAGGGCATGGAGTGGCCACGTCGGCCGGACGGCCTGCCCAGTTTCAAGCTGGAGGAAATCACCCGCGCCAATGGGATCGCGCATGCGGATGCACATGATGCACTGGCCGACGTACGTGCCACCATTGCGGTGGCTGGTCTGCTGCGCCAGGCTCAGCCGCGCTTGTTCGACTACCTGTTCAAGAATCGCGGCAAGCGGGCGGTGCGCCCGTTGCTGGATGTCCGCGCCGGGGAGCCGGTCCTCCATGTCAGCGGCATGATCGGCGCAGAAAGGGGCAATGCATCCCTGTTCCTGCCGATTGTCGAGCACCCCGTCAATGGCAATGCCGTGATCTGCTATGACCTGCGGGAGGACCCCGCGCCGTTGCTGGAACTGGACCCGGCAGAGATCAGGCGCCGGGTGTTTTCTCCGGCCGAAGACCTTGGAGGCGTGGCGCGCATCCCGCTGAAGGAGATTCACGCCAATCGGTGTGCGATCGTGATGCCGGCGCGCTGGGTCGATGACCGGATCGCGGATCGCATGCGACTGGATCGCGCTGCCTGTGACCGGCATCTGGCCCGGTTGGCCGGCCATGGCGATCTGTCGGCAGCGGTCCGGGACGTATTTCTTCGCGAACCCCTGCCGCCCTCGGATCCGGAGCAGGCCTTGTATCAAGGATTCATTCCCGACAGCGATCGCCGGTTATGCACGCAGTTGCTGGATTGTCCGCCCGAGCAATGGCTGGATCACACCTGGCCATTTCATGATCCGCGTCTGCAGGCGCTGCTGCCGCGTTCTCTGGGTCGCAGCTATCCGGAGCACCTGCGGGGAGACGCGCTGGAGGCATGGCGTGCCCATTGCCATAAACAGTTGCACTGTCCCGGGCCGGGTGGACGCGGGATCGAGGCGTTCGAGCGCGCGCTGGGAAAAGCGCGTGAGCAGGCCACGACACCGGCCGAGCAGGCCATTCTGGACGAGGTCGCCGCATGGGCCCGGGTACTGGCCGCCTGAGCCCGCCACACGAATGCGGATTTGCTGCCCCTGAATCCAGTTGTTATCGTGGATGCCGAGCTGTCCCCGCGCCCGGGCCGGGCGAGTGCGTGCGCAGGCAAGGAGCCCAGGCATGCCGCCGCTGAAATCTCTCCGATGGATCACACTGCTGTTGCTGGTGAGCCTGTTGCCGCGCGCCGGGTACGGCTGGAATGGATTTGAGCTGGGCGGTCTGGGTTTCAGCGAAGCCCGTCAGGCCATCATTCACACCCCGGATGCGACGCGGCTTGCGGCGCGGCTGATCGTGCCCGAGGGCGGCGATGCAGCCACGCGTTTTCCCGCCATTGTCATGGTCGATCAATGGGCGGCGCGGCCAGGAGAATTTCTGGTGCAGGCAGTGCGGTTTGCTGCGGAAGGCTA
>JBFKXW010000247.1:0-4767 GCA_041637915.1 Pseudomonadales bacterium
CAAAGTGATCCGGAGTGGGAAAGTAATAAAGGTTGACCGGTGTGCGAATTCGTTTTGCGGAGCGCCTGGGCGCGCCGCGTTCCACTTTTCCAGCTGCATCCCTGTCCAGTTCATCGCCCTCGAACCGGACCGGCTCCACGGGACCACCGTCCAGATTCGGCGCGGGTTCCATTTGACGCTGGGCGCGTTTCGCGTTCTCAAAAATGTTGCCGGCAGCGCCGGCTTCCCGGAGCTCGCGTGCGTTCTGTTCGCGGCGGTCCTCAGTGAATTCGTAGTTTGAGAACATCGCTTTGCCATCGTCCGGCGTTTCCCGGTTGGCACGTCGGGCCCGTATCTGGTCCAGCCAACTCATGATGCGCCACCACTCCACAATCACGACCCATATCAGTTCCCGATGCTAGCACAGCGGGCCTCTTTTCGACGTGATAATCTGCGTCAGATCCCCCCCCTGAGGAGTCACGATGTATCCGGTCGTACGAACCTTACAGTCGATGGGTCGGTCCCGCCTGATTGGCATCATGCTGCTGGCAGTGGCGGCGGCCGTCTTTCTGGTGTTCCTGTCGGTCACCGGCCTGGCCGGGCTGACGGCCTGGCTGGCCGGTACCGAAGGCTGGCTGGGCAAGCTGCTGGTGGGCACAGTATCCCTGCTGGCCGGCATTGGCGGGTGGTTCCTGTTGCCGGTGCTGACCATCCTGATCGGTGGACTGTTTCAGGAATGGGTGGTCCAGCGCGTGGAGACGCATGAATATCCGGGCAGCGGCTGGCGTGGTGCGCCAGGCTTCCTGCACAACCTGCCGCACGATCTGCGCTTCACCCTGCTGGCACTGTTTCTGAATCTGCTGATCCTGCCATTCTACCTGCTGGGCATCGGCTTTCTGCTTTCCATCGCGTTGAACAGCTACCTGCTCGGTCGGGAGTTTTTCGAGAATGTGGCCGGTCTGCACATCGGCAAACCGGCAGCGCGCCAACTCGGGCGCCGCCATCGGGCCGCGGTCTATGGCGGTGGGCTGGTGATCACAATGACCACGTTGACACCCGTGCTGAACCTGTTCGTTCCGATCCTGGCCAGTGTCTGGATGGTCCATCTCTTTCACCGGCTTCCTGCCGGCACGGATGCGGTGGCTTCTGTTCCCTAGGCCGGTACCACTTGGCACACCCTAACTGGCGTGCTGATACGCCTCGGGTGCTGGCTGTGCCTGTTGGCAGGCCAGGCTGTCCAGGGTGCAGCGCAGCAGCAGGCGCGCGTCGCGGTGTGGCATGCGCAGCCCGTGCAGCCACAGTCCATCCTCAAGCTCGCCCAGTGTGCTGCGCAGCATGTCGCCGGTCGGGCAGGGGCGCTGACTAAGCACCTGTACGTGCTGTGAAATCATCGCCGTGGGCTCCTCCCTGTGATGGGCGCAAACCCAGACCTCTGCGCCAGTCGGCAGGGGCGCCGGGGAAGCCAGGCAAATGCCATGATCATTCACGTCGTACAGAAAACAGCGGATGAAGGGTCTGACTCCGTTTTCGACCAGCACGTGCAATTCCACGGGTACATATTCCAGCGGGCGGTAGGCAAAAACCAGGTCCTGCGGAGCGCGAATCCGGCGGCTGCAGCGGCGCGGCCGGGTCGGCAGGTAATCGCGCACATCCACCATGCCCCTCTGCATTTCATCCGGGTCCATCGGCAGTTTTTCCAGTGCTGATTCCCGCGCATGCTCCAGTGCGGATTCCAACTCCGGTGTGCAGTTTTTCACCCAGTAGGCAGGTGATCGCAATGTGTCGCCTGGCTCTTCAAGTAGCAGACAGGTCTGCTCCTCCATGGTCTCTTCCGTGCCGACGGGCTCCTCGTTGGCGGGCCGCCGTCTGATAACGCTGGGATGCTCAATCATTCGTCTTGCTCAGGTCTGACTACTGGGTAGCGGATGGCGCCAAGGCGTCATGCCGGGACGTGGGATTATTATCTCAACCTGCGGCGGCCGCGGAAATCGTTCCATGGTCCTATGACGGAAATTGTCAGCCGCTTCTCAAGCCGGCCTCGACATCGTGCTGGGTGCATGGGGGCATCGGCAAATGCAATGATTCGGGCGACCGAAATCATCACGGCGGCCTGTTCCCGGGGAGCTCGCCGCTACATGGGAGGCGACTCGCTGAGCGTGGGCTCCTGTGGCGTTTGCGATATCACCATCTGCGTGCCGGCTTGGGCAGGAACCCTGCTGTCGCCGGGTGGTTTATGCCGGGAACCTGCACGGCGGGGTCTCCTGTGGCGGGTATGTTGTAAAGTGCGGATTGTTGAGGATGATGTCGATGACCGCGGGAGCATTCGGGAACTCGGCTTCCCCTCCAGGGCGCGCATGTCCACAGAAACGCGGACGCGCAGGTTGGTGCATACGCCCCAAATAAGGGGCGTTGAGCGGGCCGATTGATGGATGACTGCATCAGAGGCAGCAGGAGGGAGCCACATGTCTCAATATGCCGCATGGGCGATGGCGCTGCTGGTGGCGGGGTGCCTGCTGGGCTGTGACAAGCCCATCGACCCGGCAGCATATCCGCTCAATCCGGATCTGATTGTGGAGCCAGACGGCAGTGGTCTGCCGTCCGTCGGGCTGGCACTTTTGCATACCGGCGATCAGGTCTCACTGGATGCCTTTGCGTACGAGGGGGGTAGCTGGATGCGTTCCCGAGCCTTCGTGCACAGCGCCGTACTGGTACAGCATCCGCGTGGCAGTCTGCTCTTTGACACCGGGCTCGGTCGGGATGTCGATGCGCAGGTGTCTGCAGACATGCCCGCCTATGTCCGGCCGCTGATGAAATACACGGAGCGGGAGCCGGCTGTAGATCAGCTCCGCAAGGCGGGAATCGATCCGGAATCAATTGGCAGAATTTATCTCTCGCATCTGCACTGGGATCACGCCAGCGGCATCGAGGATTTTCCGCATGCGCGCATCCTGACTGCGCGAGAGGAGCAACTGGCAGCACAGGATCCCGCCAATTCGGATGTCTATCTCGCCTCCCAATTCGATGCGAAATCGGTGCGCTGGGGCAGCGTGGAGTTCATTGAACAGCCCTACATGGGATTTCAGCGCAGCCATGATGTGTTTGGCGACGGCAGCGTTGTCATGGTGCCGATGTTCGGGCACTCACCCGGATCAATCGGCATGTTTGTGAATCTGCCGGGAGGGCGAAGGTTTCTGTTCTCCGGAGATACCACCTGGGCACTGGAGGGATTCACCCGGCCGGCCGGGAAGTTCCTTGTCGCCAGCAAGCTGGTCGATTACGACCCGGGCGCCACGCGTCGGGAGATTGCCCGGGTCCATCGGCTGATGGAGTATTTCCCGAAGCTTGTTGTCGTGCCCGCGCACGATTTCGATGTGCAGCAGCGACTGGGCTTCTTCCCGGATTTCATTGCCACCGCGTCTGCCCGGAATCTCCGTTAGCGGCCGCACGCCTTGCGGTGTGCGGCGAGCTTGGGCACACTACCGCTCCCGTCAGCATTGGGCTGTCGCGGGCCGAATGATCGCCCGCCCTGGTCCCCTCGCGTCGATAAACTGTGAACCCGGTCAGGCCCGGAAGGGAGCAGCCGTAGCAGCGGACTCGGGCGCCGGGGTGTGGCTGGGGCGGGTGGTCACCAGTCTGATTCGGGTTAAGATGTGAATCTTTTCCCCCAGCCGGACCCGACCATCGATGTCGCATCAGGTGCTTGCACGAAAATGGCGACCCGCCGAATTTGCGGAGGTGGTGGGGCAGGACCATGTGGTGCGTGCGCTCAGCAATGCGCTGGACCAGGATCGGCTGCACCACGCTTTCCTGTTCACCGGCACCCGCGGCTGCGGCAAGACCACGCTGGCGCGGATTCTCGCGCGCTGCTTCAACTGCGAGAGCGGCCCGACCTCAGCGCCCTGCGGAACCTGCGGGACCTGTCAGGAGATTCGTGAAGGGCGCCATGTCGACCTGCTCGAAGTCGATGCGGCCTCCCAGACCAAGGTTGAGCAGACCCGGGAGCTGCTGGAAAACGCCCAGTATGCGCCGACGCGGGGCCGTTTCAAGATCTACCTGATTGACGAAGTCCACATGCTTTCCCGCAGCAGTTTCAATGCCTTGCTGAAGACGCTGGAAGAGCCGCCCGCCCATATCAAGTTTCTGCTGGCCACGACCGACCCGCAAAAGCTGCCGGTCACCGTGTTATCCCGTTGTCTGCAGTTCAATCTGCGCAGCCTGCCCGCCGAGCAGATCCGGGACCAGCTGCGCAAGGTGCTCGATGGCGAAGCGGTTGAGGCCGAGGATGAGGCGCTCTGGCGTCTGGCCCGCGCGGCGGATGGCAGCCTGCGGGATGCGCTGAGCCTGACGGACCAGGCGATTGCCTTTTGCCAGGGACGCCTCGACAGTGCCGGTGTGCGCGACATGTTGGGCACCATCGATGCGGATCTGCCCTGGCGTGGTCTGGAGATGCTGGTCGAAGGAGATGGTCAAGGACTGCTGCAACTTGTGGAGGAGGCTGCCTTCCAGGGGGCTCACTTTGAGAGCCTGCTGGATGAAATGGCCGAGTGCCTGCACCGGGTCGCGGTCCGGCAGGCAGTGCCGGCGTACGCGGAGAAGCGCGCCGATGCGGATCCGCGTGAAGCCCGTGTCGCGGCTGCATTGCCGGCAGAGGAAGTCCAGTTGCTCTACCAGATCTGCCTGACCGGTCGTCGGGACCTGCCGCTGGCCCCCGAGCCACGCATGGGCGCAGAAATGACACTGCTGCGCAAGCATGCTTTTTTACCGGAATCCCAGGCCGCACCGCTGAGC
>JBFKXW010000248.1:0-4759 GCA_041637915.1 Pseudomonadales bacterium
ACACCAACCAGCGGATTTCGTCGAGTTCGATTGAGCTGCGGGCACCGGTAATCTGCAGCGCGGGATCGTCCGGATACAGGTTGGGCAGCGCATACAGCCCACCCAGCATGAGCAGACCGAGGATGAGAAGATTTTTCCAGAGCGGATAACGATTCATGAAGTTTGCGGCAGCCTCAGGAAGCCTGAACGGATTTCAGTGTGCCCTTCGGCAGCGTCGCGGAAACCGCTGATTTCTGTACCTTCACCTCGACGTTGCTGGCGATTTCCACGGTGATGAAATCCTCCGCGACCGCAGTGATCCGACCTGCCAGGCCGCCATTGGTGATGATCTCATCGCCTTTGCCGAGACTGGATACCAGATCACGATGTTCTTTCGCCCGCTTCGACTGCGGACGCCACAACAGGAGGTAGAAAATCAACACGAACACGCCGAGCATGATCAGGTTGGCGGTGGGACTGGGCCCCGGCGGCGCGCCAGCCGGTGCTTCTGCCCAGGCGGAGGAAATAAAGGGAATCATGTGCTTTGGCACTCCATCAAGAAAGCAGGGCATGCCCGCGCCCGGACTCAGCAGACCGGTGGCACAGACTCGCCCCGTAGCGAATAGAAGCGTTTTACGAAGGCCGGGAATGTACCTGTTTCGATAGAGCCGCGCAATCCGCGCATCAGTTCCAGGTAATAATGAACGTTGTGCAGGGTATTCAGGTGCGCGCCCAGAATTTCCTTGCAACGATCCAGGTGGTGCAGATAGGCCAGTGTGAAATGCTGGCAGGTGTAGCAACCGCAGGCGGGATCCACCGGCTCCTGCAGGGTCCGGTAGCGACTGTTGCGAAGATTCACGACGCCACGACTGGCGAACAATTGACCATTGCGGGCATTCCGCGTCGGCAAAACGCAATCAAACATGTCAACGCCCCGGCGGACCGACTCCACCAGATCTTCCGGCTTGCCCACCCCCATCACGTAGCGAGGCAGCGGTTCGGGCAACTGCGGGGCAAGCTCGCCCACCATGCGCCACATCTCCGGCTGCGGCTCACCCACGGACAGACCGCCGAGCGCATAGCCGTCGAAACCGATTTCCAGCAAGCCCTCCAGTGACTCGCGGCGCAGTGCCGAAAACATCCCGCCCTGCACGATGCCGAACAAGGCCGCATCATTGCCCGCATGTGCCTGCTTGCAGCGCCGCGCCCAGCGCAGACTCAGCCGCATGGACGCAGCGATGGCCGACTCCTCCCCCGGATAGGGTGGGCAGTCATCAAAAATCATGACGATGTCCGAGCCCAGATCGGCCTGCACCTGCATCGAACGCTCCGGGGTGAGCAGGATGACGTCCCCGTTCACAGGCGAGCGGAACTCAACACCCTCTTCGCGAATCTTGCGCAGATCACCGAGGCTGAACACCTGGAAGCCGCCGGAATCGGTCAAAATGGGCCGGTCCCAGCCCATGAAGCCATGCAGCCCGCCGTGCGCCCGAATAATCTCGGTACCCGGACGCAACATCAGGTGAAAGGTGTTGCCCAGCACAATCTGGGCGCCCGCGTTGGTCAGATCCTGCGGCGTCAGCGCCTTCACACTCCCATACGTCCCCACGGGCATGAAGGCGGGCGTCTCGATCGTTCCCCGCGGGAAGTGAATCCGGCCGCGACGCGCTCCCCCGCTGCTCGTGAGCAACTCAAACTGCATGCGGCTCATGCTGCGCCACCGTAAAGAAACATGGCATCCCCGTAGCTGAAAAAACGGTATCCCTCGCGCACGGCCTCTGCATAGGCCGCCTGGATGCTTTCCAGCCCGGCAAACGCGCTCACCAGCATCAGCAGGGTCGATTTGGGCAGGTGGAAGTTGGTGATCAGCGCGTCGCACACCCGGAATTGGTAACCGGGCAGAATGAACAGGCGCGTCTCCCCTGCCATGGGCGCCAGTGCACCGCCCGCAGCCGCCGATTCCAGCGCGCGCATCGAGGTGGTCCCGACGGCGATGACCCGGCCACCCGCCGCGCGCGCGCGGCGCACCTGCTCGCACACCCCCGCGGAGACCTGCAACCACTCCGCGTGGATCGCGTGCTCCTCCACCTGTTCCACGCGCACCGGCTGGAAAGTTCCCGCGCCCACGTGGAGGGTGACCCGCGCGATATCCACGCCCCGCGCTGCGATCGCATCCAGCAGCGGCTGGTCGAAATGCAGCCCGGCCGTCGGGGCCGCCACAGCACCGGGCACTGCTGCATAGACGGTCTGGTAGCGTTCCTGATCCACAGACTCCGCAGCCCGTCGCAGATACGGCGGCAGCGGCATCTCACCGAAGGCCTCCAGCACCGGCAGCAGGTCCTGATCGAAGGCCAGCTGAAAAAATGCCTCGTCGCGACCGACGATCTCTGCGCGGGCGCCGCCCGCACAAACCAGTTCGCTACCCACCGCCGGCGTGCGGTTGCTGCCCAACAGGGCATGCGCTGCGCGCGGCCCGGTCACCCGCTCGATCAGAATCTCCACCCGCCCCCCAGTGGACTTCCGGGCCATCAGGCGCCCGGGCAGTACCCGCGTGTCATTGAGCACGAGCAGGTCGTTCGGCTGGAGCCTCTCCGGCAATGTGGAGAAATGGGCGTGCTCGATATGATGCGTGTGACGCTCCAGGCAAAGCAGGCGGCTGGCGGCCCGCTCCGGCAGAGGGTGCCTGGCGATCAGGTGCTCGGGCAGTTGATAATCGAACGCGGACAGGTGCATGGGCCTGGGGAGTCGTCTCGGGCGGCGGCGGATACTAGCGGATCTGCCCGGGCCTTCCAACCAACCCGCAAATCCTACGCATCGTGTATCCTACTGTTTTTAAGTCGTGATTTCTGTACGCCGCATGACCGCAGCCCCCTCCGCGCCTGTCTGCCGCCTGCTGGCCGCACTGCTCGCCCTGCTGCTGTCGACCGGCTCTGTAGGCGCTGCCGAACTGGAGCTGCGCGAACATGATGCCTACACCCTCGGCCCCTTCGTCGAAATTCTGAAAGATCCGGACGGCGATCTGACGATCCAGCAGATTGTGAAGAAGAAGAACGAACTGCCGTTTAAACCCTCATTCTCTGCCAACCCCAATCTGGGGCTCAGTGGCGCGGTACACTGGGTCCGGTTCCGGCTGCGTGACCACTACGGATATCACCCGGATCGTCGCTGGCTGCTGGAGCTCGACTTCCCCTTCGCGGATCAGGCGGAAATGTTTATTCCCGCCCCCGGCGGAGGCTATGAGCAAGAAACGCTGGGCGATCGGCGCAAGTTCTCGGATCGCACCTGGAAGCATCGCAGTCTGATCTTTACCCTGGGACGGGTGCCTGAAAACGGCGCGGATTATTATCTTCGGGTGGAGGCCTCCGGCTCACTGCAGTTGCCCTTGCGCATCTGGACACCAGCCGCATTGTCTTCGCATCTGGCCAGTGAAAACCTCATCCTCGGCATTTACTACGGCATCATGCTGGCCATGCTGCTGTACAACCTGTTCGTGTACACCGTCATTCGAGAGCAGAATTATCTGCGCTACTGCGAATACCTCTTCCTCTTTCTCTGCCTGCAGGTTGCGGCCACCGGGCATGGCTTCCAGTATCTCTGGCAGAATTTTCCGTCGCTGGGCAATTTGTTGCCTACGCTCCTGACGCCGCTGACCTGCATGGCGGCGATCCGCTTTGCGCAGGCATTTCTGGAGGTCGCGGACCGGCGGCCAGAGATGGTGCGCTGGCTCCAGGGCAACTACTACTTCTGCTGCTTCTCGCTGGCCCTGGCCCTGATCGCGCCACTGAGTTGGAGCATCCCCGTATCGGTATTGGCTGGCTGTGCCACCGCCATCATCCTGCTGATTTGCTGTATGCGCATCCTGCGGCGCGGCTCCCGGCCGGCACAGTTCTTTTTGGCGGCCTGGGTCCTGCTGCTGTTCGGCGCATTGTTGAAGGGGCTTTCGATTCTCGGCATTCTGCCGGTCAACGCCTTCACGCTGCATACCTGGCAGGTCGGGTCCGGCATGGAAGTCCTGCTGCTCTCCCTGGGGCTGGCCGACCGCATCAACATCCTGCGTCAGGAACGCATGTCGGCCCTGCAGCAGGCCTTCGAGCTGGAGAAGGTTGCGCACACTGATCGTCTCACCGGCCTGTACAACCGCACCTACTTTGAGCGCGAATTTCGCCAGCATGTCGGCTACGCAGAGAAAAACCGGAATTCCCACTTTGGCTTTTTCCTGATCGACCTGGTCGGCCTGAAGGCGATCAATGACAACCATGGCCATGCCATTGGCGATCAGGCCGTTCGCATGACCGCGCGCATGCTGAAAGGGATCTGCCGGCAATCCGATCTGGTCGCCCGCATCGGGGGGGACGAGTTTGCGATCGTATGCCCGCGCATGACGCCGGCTGATTACCGCGTATTCGTACAGCGCATGAACACCAAAACGGCCAATGGGCGCATCAAGTTTCAGGAGGAGGAAGAAATCAAGGTCGTGCCGATTCATCTCAGCATCGGCCATTCGCATACCTCTGAAATCCCTGCGGAGGAGATTTTCGACTTCGCGGACAAAGACATGTACGAGAAAAAGCGCAAGTTCTACGAAACACACAAGCGTCATCGGGCCGAAACCTCGAGTGGGGCCCAGACTGTTTCTGAATAACCACTCCCGCCCGTTCCACCCACCCTGTATCCATGGAGTCGAGCGGAAGTTCCGGGCTATAATTGCGCGCCGATTGCCGGGATGGCGGAACTGGTAGACGCGCTGGATTCAAAATCCAGTATCCGTGAGGATGTGGGG
>JBFKXW010000249.1:0-4738 GCA_041637915.1 Pseudomonadales bacterium
CGCCGGCCCGATCCGCGCGCGACCCGCAATCGCATTTTGGACGGTGCGCCTTCAACAGAGGGCGGGGATGGCTGCGGTCGCTACACGCCCCGCCGCAGATGGACGCCCGCTTCTTCCACAACCAACTTAGACCGCTGCTGTATCCGCGCGCTCAGCGTGCTGCCTGACTGCACCCGCCGTACCATCCACTGCTCCCATGTGACCCACCAGATGGCCGGCCAGTTGTGCATGCAGCGACGCCGGAAAATCATGCCCCCAGCCGTCGATTTCGATCAGCTTCGCACCCGGAATGGCGCGGGCCACGGCACGCCCGCCGGAAATCGCCACCAGGGGATCATCTTTCCCGTGCAGCACCAGCGTGGGGACCCGTACCTTCCGTAACTGCGATTCACGATTCTCGGCGTTCATGATGGCCTGCCACTGGCGCACGAAACCGCTGGGATTCAGACTGCGATCCAGTGCCCGGCCCAGCAGGTCCCGCATGGCGGACGGCGGATCCCGGTGCAACCGGCCCTGAAACCGGCGCCAGATCGCGACGCTGTGATCCAGCAGATCTTCACGGGAGTGGCTGCGCGGACGCGTGAACATCGCCTGCAGCACCGACAGCCGCGGCTGGCCCACCGTGCGGCGACCCGTCGTGGACATGATGACGGTGGCCGACTGCAGGCGCTGCGGGTGATCGATGGCAAGATATTGCGCGATCATTCCCCCCATGGAAGCACCGACGATGTGCGCCCGGCGCAGGCCCAGGTGATCCATGAGCGCAATCGTATCGGCCGCCATCTCCCGCAGGGTGTAATGCGCCGGAATGCGCTGCCCCATCAGCCAACGCAGCTGCTCGAGCTTCCCGCTCTTCATCGGCTGCAGATGTTTCAGGGCAGTGGACAGTCCGGCATCGCGGTTATCGAAGCGCACCACCCGGTAGCCGGCCGCCCGCAGTTCGTTGAGCAGGCCATCCGGCCAGTGAATCAGCTGCCCGCCCAACCCCATGATGAGCAGGATCGTGCCGGACGCCTCGCCCGCTGGCTCCAGCACCTCGTACTCGAGTTCGACGTCGCCGGTATCGCAGCGTGGCATCGGGTCCTCCGCAAGTGTGTAGGTTCGCTCCGGAAGGTTATCACGGCTGTTTTTTCTTGCCGCGAACGCCCCCTCGAGCGGGGCAAATATTCAGGCGATAGAAATATAAAGTACACTCCTTGATCAGATCATCCAGCGTATTCTGCCCCGGGGGAGTCACCGATGGCCCGTGTTCCAAACCTGTTCCTCACTGCACCGCTGCTCGCTGCACTGGTATTCATGGGGAACCCCGCCATGGCCGAGCAGAAGGTCCTGATTATCGGCATCGACGGCACCCGCCCGGACGCGCTGGAACAGGTGCTGCGGGAGGAACCTGCCCAGGGGAACAGTGGGAACTGGCTCAGCAGCCTGCAACGGGGCAACCAGGGCGGTGCGGATTTCGGCATGATCACCGGGGACATCAGTTTCAGCGGACCGGGCTGGGCCAGCATGCTCACCGGCGTCTGGTGCGACCGACATCGCGTCATCAGCAATGAGTTCGTGGCACCGAACTTCGAGGAGAACCCGCCGATCTTTGCGCTCATGAAACAACACGACCCCGCCCTGCGCACCGCATCCTTCGCAAACTGGGATGCCATCAATGAACAGATCCTCACGGCCGAAATGACCGACGAGCACGTGGATGTTTCCAGCGACGACATGGTGGAATCAATGACCGCCGCCGCGCTGCTGAACCCGGCGTTCGATGCCGATGCCGTATTCGTGCACTTTGACGATGTCGACCATGCCGGCCACGCCTGCTGCTACTCCACCCAGAACGAAAACTACATGTCGGCGCTGAAGGCCACCGCGGCGCGGCTGCAGACTCTTCGCTCGGCGTTGCGAACCCGCACTGAGCAGCTGCCGGAGGAACGCTGGCTGGTACTCTACAGCACGGACCACGGTGGTGGCGCGGTAATCGGCAGTGAACATGGCACCAACACGGACGAGGACCGCCTGACGTTTCTGCTGGCGGAGTCCCACGGCGGCGCAATCACACTCGCCCAGCCACCGGCGGGCACCCGGCTCAAAGTGGTCGACATTGCCGCCACAGCGCTGGCCTGGCTGAACGTGCCGCAACCGGATTATTTTGCCGGGCAGAACCTGATCGTCCGCGGTGGCAAGGGGCAGAACCCGCCGGCCTACGAGGACCGGCCCATTCCCGAGTGCGGTTTTCCCCGCACCGTGTGGGACCGCGGGCATGGCCCGGCGGCAACGCTGCTGAAAGACAAGGCCCTGCCGATTCACTAGGCGCCAACCGCTCCGGCGAAACACCAGGAAACACCCGCTGCTGCAAAGGATGAATAGCCGGCCGCCTGCTCACCGCTGAAAGCGGTAGCTGTCCATGATTTTTTGGATCTGACCGTCCTTGTGCATCTGCCGGAGTTCGCCACGGAGGGACTGCACCACGTTCCGTGACACCCCCGGATTACAGGCGATGCCCCGCAGCGTGGTCAGAAACGTCAGTTGTTCACGGATTGCGCTGATGCCCGCCCGGCGGGCAAAGTAGTGACCCGACACCGAGTCGGTCGCCCACAGATCGATGCGCCGGTGCCCCAGCTTGCGCGCATTCAGCAGTTCCTCGCGGACCACCTGCAAGCCGGTGAAGTCAAACGTCGCCAGGTATTCCTGCAGGGCGGAACCTGCATACACACCGACCGACAAATCGTGTGCATCCTTCAGGCTGCGCACCTGCAGTTCGTTGTCCTGGAGTGAATAAAAGGCACTCCGGGTGATCAGCAGTGGGCTGATCCAGGTGAACTGCGCCTCGCGTTCCTGGGTTCGCTGCAGCGGCACGATGCAGGCATCCGACTCCTGCGCGACACTCACCAGCGCCCGTTTCAACGGCATGATCCGGATTTCATAGCGTACGCCAGCCCGCTTGAACAGCGCATCCACCAGTTCGATGCTCAGGCCTTCCACCCGCTCTCCGGACTGAAACGCATACGGCGGCAGCTCCTCCGTCATCAACTGGATCGCCCGTGCCACCGGGGCACGTGACATGCTGGCGAGCAGACACACGGTAATCGCCAGGAGGCGCAAACCTCCGGGCCAGCTCACTTGGAGAGCTCCCACGCCTGCAGGGACTCCTTGTGCGACCAGGTCTCTCCCGGCGGCTTCTCCTGATCAATGCGTGGTTTCGGCGCCCCGTCTCTTCGCAACCAGAGGGCGGCATCCTCACGTTTACCCAGCCGCGGCGCACAGCGCTGCTGCCCCCCGGCCGCGATGTCCTGCAGGGTTTCATCCATCTCCTGAGCCAGCTTGTCCATGGCTTCCTGATAAGTCAGCTTGCTGCCCACAGCCAGACTGACGTTCTCCCACCACAGTGAGGAAAGTCTCGGATAGTCCGGCACATTGATGCCGGTGGGTGACCACAGGGTGCGGGCCGGGCTGCGATAGAACTCCACCAGGCCACCCAGGCGGGGCGCCAGTGCGGTCATGGCCGGCGCGCGGATATCAGACTCGCGGATCGGCGTAAGGCCGACCATGGTCTTGCGCAGGGATACGGTTTTAGAAACCACGAACTGAGCGTACAGCCACGCGGCCTTGCGGCGTTTCAGTGGCGTGCTCTTCAACAGCGTCCAGGCCCCGGCATCCTGATACCCCAGCTTCATGCCCGGCTGCCAGTAGGGACCCTGGGGGGACGGCGCCATCCGCCACTTCGGTGTACCGTCCTGATTTGTGACGGCCAGTCCCGGCTTGTTCATGGAAGCCGTGAACGCCGTGTACCAGAATATCTGCTGGGCGATGTAACCCTCCGCCGGGACCGTGCCGGCCTCGGTAAAGTTCATCGTCGCAGCTTCGGGTGGCGCATATCGATTCAACCATTCCACGTATTTTCGCAGGGCGTAGACGGCGGCCGGGCTGTTGACCGCCCCACCCCGTTCCACACTGGCACCCACCGGGTGACAGCCCACCACCCGCACGCCCCACTCATCCACCGGATGGCCATTGGGGATGCCCGGATCACCGGCACCGGCCATGGACAGCCAGGCATCGGAAAATCGCCACCCCAGGGATGGATCTTTACGGCCATAGTCCATGTGACCATACACACGCCGACCGTCGATCCGCTTGATCTGGTTGGTGAAGAAATCCGCAATGTCCTCGTAAGCGGACCAGTTGCGGGGCACATTCAGCTCGTAACCGTACAGTTCACGGAACTTTTTCCGCAGTTCCGGTCGCTGAAACCAGTCATGCCGGTACCAGTAGAGATTGGCGAACTGCTGATCGGGCAGTTGGTAGAGTTTCCCGTCCGGACCCGTCGTGAAGCTGCGGCCGATGAAGTCCTCCAGATCCAAGGTCGGGAGCGTCACTTCGCGGCCCTCTCCGACCATGAAGTCCGACAAGGGCACGACCTGACCATACCGGTAATGGGTACCAATCAGGTCGCTGTCGTTGACGTATGCATCATAGATACCAATCCCCAGATCCATCTGGGCCTGGATCTTGCGAATGACATCATCCTCGCCGGTCAGTTCGTGAGACACATGGATACCGGTGATCTCAGAGAAGGCCGGCGCCAGCACCGTGGCCTCATACCAGTGGGTATCAATGCGCTCGGAGACCACCCGGATGGTCATGCCCCGGTAGGGCTTGGCCACCCGGGCAAACCAGGCCATTTCCGCACGCTGTTCCGCCCGGGACAACGTGGAGGGGCTGAACTCGCTGGCCAGCCAGC
>JBFKXW010000250.1:0-4738 GCA_041637915.1 Pseudomonadales bacterium
AACAGTTTCCGGCCCTGCCGCAGCCATTACGCTGGTATCTGGGCCGCAACGCTGCCCGGATGAACCGCCTGCTGGAAGCATGGATTCGCACCCAGCCCGGTGCGACGTACGTCGCGCCGTTCACGGGGGGGCAGGAATCCGGATACATGGCCCGCGATGGCTTTCACCCGGGGCCACGCGCCTACGCGGCCTGGGCGCAGCATCTTGCAGAGATCATTCGGGCCGGGCTGTAGGGTCCGGATCCTGCTGCACGGGTGACGGGTCGCCACGCACACAAAGTTGCAGGTACAGCGCAGTGGTCATTCCACTGGCCCCGAACACCATGCACATGATCATCACCTGATAGCGCACCGCGATCAGCGGCGACACGCCGGAAAGAATCTGCCCGGTCATCATGCCGGGCAGGGAGACCAGCCCAACAGCGAACAGCGCATTGATCACCGGGATCATGGCCGTGTGCAGGGCAACCCCGCGCGCGGTTGGCGCAGGCACGCCGCGTTGCCGCTCCGTCTGGTAGCGGTCCGCAGCCAGACTGAGCGCATTCATACTGTTCGCAAAGACCATCCCTGCCAGCGGTATCAGGTAATCCGGTCGGTACCAGGGCTCCAGTTGCAAAACCACCGTCGTCGTCAGCGCCAGGACAGAGCCGCTGCCCGCCAGCAGACTCAAAACGGCATTTTTGAGCAGGCGGCCATTCCGATCGACGGTACGCAGCGCGATCCAGCCCGCCGCCAGCAGCATGCCGGACAGTACGGCCAGCACGATCCAGGCGCGGCTGGCATTGAACAGATAATCCAGAAAGTACCCGATGACCAGCAGCTGAATCAGCATGCGAAGCACGCTGTACACGCCGGTAGCGGCGTCACTCGTCCAGCGGTAGAGGATCATCAGGGTCAGGGCCACCGGCAGCAGGGAAATGAGCAGGTCTGCGATGGAAAGGCTGATCATTTCGCTGGCCATTTACGTTCCGTGCCACCAGTACAACCGCCGGGTCTCCGGCCGCGAGCGTCCGATCGCCAGCAACGAGCTGGCGGCTCATTGTGTAGGAGCGGTCTATGCTGGCAACATCAGTTCTTCCATTGCAAGCGATTAATCGCCCATGAGCAAGAAAACCGGCTTTCTACAACGCTTTCGTGCCCGCGCCCTGGGCGCGGATGAGCAGAATACGGAGATGACAGACGCAGAGCGACTCGAGGTGATTGGCCGGCGGGCCAGCCGCCGCGTTGCCGCACCTATTGGTCTGTTTTATCAGGTTGCACCCAAGAAGTTCGTGTCGCTCGACCTTCGCCTGGAAATCCAGGACGGCAACCGGCGTCGTTCCGTGCCGTGCTTCCTGTTCGACGTCAATGAAACCGGCATCGCCTTCGCCTGCGAAGAGCAACTGCCGGCCGGCTCGACTGCGCATATTGTGGGGCAGCTCGCGGAAGGCCTGGCACCCCTGGTCGAGTGCGACGTGCGGATTGTCGACACCCGACCCTTCCCGCCCGGGCGTCTGCACCCAAGAGAGTTCGATGTCGAATTGCTGCAGGTGCATGGCGGCACGTTGGAGCTGCGCGATGCCATGGCGCTGCTCAAGGCCACACTCGACTGCGTTGCCCATCACCTGAAAGCGTCCGGCGCAGCGACGGAAACAACGACGGAGGCAGAAACCTCTGAATCGAACACCGCCAACCCATTCACTGCCGGCACCGAGGTTTCCTTTGCCTCTCTGCCGGTGGCCAGCGTGGAAGTGATTGACGCCGAGCTGCGCCGGCACGCGGACCGCATGGGCGTGGCCTTTCCCCTTTGCTACGTGGGCGAAGACAAGAAGGTCCACCGGGTGGAGCTTCATATCGGCCGCCCAGAGAAAGGCATGGAAACCACTGCAATCGGCAAGCTTTCGGACTACAGCACCGATGGTGCGTGCATCGAGACCAAACGGCGTTTCGAAATCGGCGAAGCAGTGAAAATCATCGGCACCAGTGTGGAAAACAAGTCGGTCCTGTTCGAGGACAATTTCGAGATCAAGAACCGGCGCGCCGTGTCGAAACGTTCGGCGTCCGCTGCCACGAAAAAAAAGGAATTCACTTTCGGCAGCACCGTCGATGACAGCATGGAAGAACGAGCCGACGATCTGTACGCCTATGGTCTGCTCCATTCCGAGGAGCACACGAAACTGCTCTACAAGGCCATCATGGACAGCGTGCTGGTGGACCAACTGAACAAGGAACGCGATACGCCGATTCGCTCACTGGACGACGCGTGACTGCAAATAGGATCACCCCTGGCCTGGTTTCACCTCGCCATGAAGGCACCGTTAATGCGCCAAATCCACTCATTTGATAAAAATAAAATCCTCTAATACCGCCAAAACACTGAAAACGAACTGCGCACTATTTATACTGCTTACTGTTTTTGGCAGCATTTGCATTCATTTGAGGCGATAGACCGATCATGGTCGACTCCGCGGATCCTGCGCATCTCTTGCAGCGCCTGCGCTCTGAGCTTTCCAATTTGCAGAGAAAGCTGGAGCGGCGGGCGTCGACGCGTTCACCGGATGAGTACCTGGTCTCTGACCTTGTGCAATACGCGATCAACTCACTCGACTTATCCATGCTCCGCGCGGACACGTGCGAGACGGACGTCGACCCCGGGCTGCTGACCCGCATGATCGGCATGTCGGCATGGCGGGATGAGATGAAACAGAAGAATCCGCCGCACGCGCAGTTGAGCCCTCCCCTGCCCCCAGACCCAGCGCCCGCCTCCGGCAACCTGCGGGACGAAGTCGTTCAGCGCAGAAAAGTCCGCTTCCTCGATGCCAGGCCCGCTCCGTTACAGACTGCGCGCGATTCACGCTGCACGAGATTCAGGCGTCGCTAGCGTGAAGCGGCCCGGCGGCTTTGGACTGACCAAGTCGATCGGTTCAGCGCGCGGCCACTGCCCACACTGGCAGCGCATCGCGCACCCTATGACCCTTGCCCCCCGCCACGTTGTACCACCTGGGCACTGACCTGCTTCAGGAGCGGCAACAGGAGTGCGCGCGGCGCGAAGCGGCCACTGAGCGCGTTCACCTTGGCGAACGCACCCGGTACGATCACCCGCCGACCGCGCTCCATCGCTTTCAGGGTGTCCTGGGCGACCCGCTCTGCCGTCAGCCACACCAGATTGCCCCCCACGCCATCGACACCGGAAATACCGGACGCATCCAGTAATCCAGTGCGAACCGGGCCGGGTGCCAGCAGTGTGCAACTCACCCCGGTACCTGCCAGCTCTCCGTGGAGTGATTCGCTGAAGGAGTTGACGAACGCCTTGCAGGCGGCATACGTCGCGCACCCCGGCATGGGCTGCATGCCCGCCAGTGAGCCCGTCATCTCGATGACACCGGCACCGCGCGCCAGCATGCCGGGCAACACGGCCAGCGTCAGTGCATGGACGGCCACTGTATCGAGTTCGACCACCATTTGCTCCGATACGGGATCCAGGTCGCGAATGAGCCCCCAGTTCACGAAGCCGGCATTGTTGCAAAGCACCTGCACCGGACGGCTGGCCAGTTCCGCACACAGTTCCGCACGGGCAGCGCGGTCGGCCAGGTCCACGCCTCTTGATTCCACTGTCACCCCGTGCGCGTGAGACAGTTCCTGACCGAGCGCATCCAGCAGCTGCTGCCTTCTCGCAACCAGCAGCAGGTTGTGGCCGCGCGCCGCGAGTAAACGCGCCAGACATTCGCCGATCCCGCTGGATGCGCCGGTGATGACCGCAATGGCTTCGCGATCCGGTTTTCCGAGTCCCATCATTCCTGCTCCGTTGGTGGCTGTAGCGCACAGTCTAGCCGGATCGCAGCGCCAGTTGATGACGCGGAAAACGCTGGCAGATCGCGCGGCTGGCCCCGTAACAGAACACGACGACAGCCTCCTCCTTCGGTCCGGAGCTGAGGCCCGGCTGTGCGGGCGCGGGCTCCACGGTTGCGAGCAGGATCAGCAGACTGACAAACGCGGGGACGAGCCAGGTCCAGCCGGTGGGCTGCTGACCCGACGGACTGCGGGCATGAAGGGACTGTGCGCGTGGATATGCTGATTTGGTCGGCTGGGCGTGCGAGTGCATTGGGATGACTCCGATACTGGATACATACACAGTATCGAGCCGGCGGAGGGTCAGGAGATGAGCCTTAGCTGAATTTGCGCTGATTCATTCGAAACGCGATGTACACCACACCCATGAACGCCAGCAGTGGAAAGGCAAAGCGGATATCCACCTGCACGAAACCGGCCACCAGCCCCAGCGTGCCGCCCAGTATCTGGATGACCACCAGGTTGCCACCGGTATTGTTCAGGATCAGGTCCTCCAGCTCGTCGGTGTCGAGTTTCATCACCTGTTCCTCGACCAGATCCGTCACATTGATCTGTCGCACCACCCGGGCAATCCACGCCTTGACTGCGTCCTGCCCTTCGACAGAGGCCAGTTGCCGCTCCAGCGACTGTTTGACGCTGCGGATGGCGCGGACCGCCAGCTGGTCGATCTGCTGCCAGCTAGACTCCTGATCGAGCCAGGCCTGCAGACGGGCCACGGACAGTGGCAGAAGGTGCTCATGGGCATGGCCGGCCAGTGTCCCCACCCAGGCCTCCACCCGGTTGATCACGCGGTGCTGCATCTCTTCGCTGCCGAGTTCATGGATGCCCTGCTGCACCAGCGCATCGAGCACCTCCATGAGTTGCTGGCTGGCATCGGGATCCCGCACGAAACGCTCCAGCGCGCCGCGGAT